>JADHVR010000089.1 GCA_016783885.1 Bacteroidales bacterium | reverse complement strand
GCCGTGTGTTTGAGGTTTTATATTCTTTGCACATATAAATTGTTTTTATGATGCAAAGATAAAACAATTACATATTACTTGTGTGATTTATTAACAATTTTTTATCCAATTGTAATCACACCAGTTACAAACTTCAAGGGGCGAAGGGATGAAAAAAGCTTCCTGGAAAAGGCCTTTATTAAAACACTGAAGAAAGTAAGGCAAATATAAATTGCTATTAAAATTACAGATATTCAGTTTTACAGTATAGTGAATAAAACCCAACTATTGCTTTATGATCTTTTTGATGAATACCTTGTTATTTATTGTAGCCTTGCAAAAATATATTCCGTTTTCCACTTCAACTCCCCGGCCATTCGTTCCATTCCATGATGTTGAATGATTTCCAGCCCGGATCAGTCCGGAAGATATCAAAACCTTTATTGTTCGTTCTGATATATCAGATATCTCCAGTTTTAACCGTGATTCCTGCAACAGGGAAATCTGAATTTGGATACTGTTGTCAAACGGATTTGGGTATATTTGAAAGATCTTTTGACTTTCGGTGTTATACCGGCTAACTTTTGTGATTAATTCATCATTCAGGAAAATCGGGATATTATATTGTTTGTAATCTGTTTCAATATTAAGAGTGTCTGAAAGAAAACCATCTATTGATTCGTCAACAGGTAACTCAATATATAATTGTAAAGTAATTGAATCTCCTTTTACTAACTCAAAAGGAAAGTTTATATTAAACGGATCAATATACCACAATGCGCCACCAATATACCCTTCCTGCTCTATATTCTGGATTTCAATATCAAATTGTGATTCATTTTGAAGAACCAGTGTTTTTCCGGTAAGGCAATCCTCAATGGTCATATAAATCAGGGAGTCCTCCGAAAATGTCATATTCTTATGCAATTGAAAAGAAGCGATCCGGGTTTGCCAAACCAAAGGACCGGATACAGGCAGGTATTCCTGGGTGTACCAGAAAGTAATGCCATCAACCGGATCAACTGACATCGTGCTGTAATCTCCCCATCGGATATTATAGCTCTGATTTCCTGATCCTTCCATAATTTCAGTTTCATTTAATGTCATAATTCCGGGTGCATCATACTGCCGTCTGCCGGTAATTCTAATCGATGGAAATGTCATATCTCCCGATACTGAATATCCCAGGCCGATATTACCGTCAGCATCCATGGCAATACTTCCCATCCAACGAGAATCCTCATCAGGGGCTAATGAACTTTGCTGATAGATGTACCATCCGGCACCTTCGTTTCTTAATTCATACCATCTTACACCTGCATGTTCATTTCCGTTGACTTCCACTGTATGATTGCAGACAAGTGTTTGGTGTTCGCCGAAATTCCTGTATTGCAAGCGGTACATCATAAACTGGCTCAACGAATGCAAACGTGTAGAAGTGCCGGGTTGATGAATATATGCCATATTATCATAATTTGAATCAAATGGTTCGGTTTCGAGTATTGCTACTTCTGAAAAATGACAATTTGAAGTATCACTCCAATCAACAACACACTCCCAAATCCAAAGCCTGTCTTGCTCATAACCCCAAATATCATCTTTTACGCAAATGTGATAATTGGGAGTTCCTTCAGGTGGAGGATATCCATCCAGGTCAGAAGGTTGAAAGCTGGCAATATCAGTAGTAAAACTATTATTGGGCGAATCAAAATGAAAATAAATGACTGTCGGATCTGTAGCGCCGTTTATTAATTCTTCCGGATTAAAAACAAGTATGCTTGCCCCTTCAAAAGTACCCCAGTAACCAACTATACTATATTCATTTATTGTCAGGTAATAACCATCAGTCCAAACTCCGAATTTCGGATAATCGGGCATAACATCAAACCATAATGCATAACAGTGCCATTCGCCTAATGGGTCAGGAGTTGCAGAAACTGCAATCATAATGTAGTATTCAATATCAATTTCATAGATCATGGCACTTGCCAACCAGCGATCATTCAAATGGTCATATAATACAATCGGGTCAGTCCAACCCTGATCATGCCAGGGTCCGGGGAATTCACTCCAGATGGTTTTGTTTTCCGCGGGTCCGTATAGTATATTCCCTGATTTGTCCCAAATTGCAAATGAATTTTTCACCATTTGGAAATAATGGTTGGGTCCAACATCCCCTTCTGTATCAGGATTGGGCATATTAACTGATCCCACCCCTGCAAAATTTACTAAAACAGGGATCGAATCATTTGAGAAAAATTCGGATTGTATAACCGGGTCTGTTTGTATTTTGCCAGATAAAATATTGATTTGTTCGTTGTGATTAAATCCAGGTTTATTCACATCCCCAATTTTTTCCGTTAAGGGAATAATGTTTTTTAATGGAGATGTAGTACCCAGGTAAGTTAACTTTCTAAATTCTTTGGGTTTAACCGATTTGACCTGCGAAAATGACCAGTACGTCAAAAAAATAAGTGGGATAAGGAAAAATGTTCTCATGGTTTATGTTGTTTTTTTCAAAGGTACAAAAATTATTTGACTTAAACCAAATCAGGAGATTTTGGTTGAAGAAAAATTTCTCATAGCACCTCAAATTTTTTTAGCAAGGAAAATGAAAATTATTTTTTCAATTCCATAAGAATTCTTAAAACCTGTGGTATCAGCAGTTTTGTATTATCGTTATAAATAATATAATCCGACATTTCAATTTTCTTTTCCTGGCTCCATTGGTTTTTTTGCCTGTTTTTAACTTCTTCCTCTCCTACCCCATCTCTTTCCATTACTCGTTTTATCGCTAAATTCTCAGGTGAAGCTACAGTAATAACCTTATCGAATTCTTTATAAAATCCGCTTTCAAATAATATGGCAGCCTCTTGTATTATATATTTCTGATCTTTATTATTATCGAGCCATTGTTCCAGGGATTTTTTTACCAGAGGATGTATTACTGAGTTCAGAAAAGAAAGGGACTCCTTATCATTAAAAACAATTTCAGCAAGGGCTTTTCTGTTGATATTTTTTCCTGTAAATATTTTTTTGCCAAACTTATTTTTCAGAATTGCTTTAACATCACTGTCAAATAAAAATTCTTTTGCAACCTCATCGGCTCTGAACACAGGAACGCCAAGAATCTCAAAAATCCTGGCAACTATACTTTTACCGCTTCCGATATTTCCGGTTAAGCCAACTTTGATCATTGTTTCAGGACTAAATATTCAACCTCATTTGGTTCTATTTTAGTAATTTTAATATAAGCAGGATAATGGACGATAAAAACATCAAGTTTCTCTTGTTTTTGTTTATTATCAAAATTAACTGAAGCTGAAAACATATCGGGGTCAACTCTGTTAAAATCTTTTAAGGCAACCAAATAAGTAATTTTAACTTTATCGGGAAATGTTTTTAATTTCAGTCCTTTATTATTTTTAAAGGATATTGGGATTTCCACAGAAGATTCAGTAAATTTATCCACAGGCACAAAAACTTCAACCTCGTCAGGCATTAATTTAACATTAGGTTTACCCGGTGGAACAGAAAGTGCTGCTTTTATGGTCTGTGATTTGTCAATTTTATTTATTTCCTCAGGAACAGTTTCAACAAAGCTGATCTCTCCTATCTCATTTTTCGGTCCGATAATCATTATACTATCAGGAGTTACTTTAAGACTGTCGGAAAGCCGGTATTGTTTTATAAAATCCAGCTTTAACCGGGGTATAACCCGAACCTTTTTACCTGAAAGAGTTTCAAATTTAAAATAGATATTCTGCGGAGATATTGAGATTAATTCATTCGACAGGTTTAGTTTTCTAATAATGCTTCCCGATATGCCGGATGTTTGAAATGTTGAGGTGTAAAAGCTTCCTTCTTTTTTAAGATTTAATTTGCTTAAATCAATTTCAAGAGGCTTTTTTCTGGTTAAATGTTTTAAAGTGATAAGCTTAAAAACACCTGAAGACAGCATGAACGAGAGGATGCTGTCAGGTTTATTTACAAGAATTAATTCATCAGGGGGATTTTCGTAAATAATCGGATAATTAATAGTAGTGGAAGATTCTTTTGATAATACAATTAAAAACCAGATAACAACGGAAATACCGAGGCAAATCAAAAAAACATAAAGCTGATTCCTGAATTTCTCATCTTTAGGTTTTCTTACCTTTTGGATCAGTTCAATAAAATCAAACTTCAATTTTTTAAAGTTTTTAAATACAATTGTTTACTTGTAAACTAAAAGAAAACGTCCCGATAACTATCGGGAGTAAATTTTTCCACACTCAAATTATACAAAACCAAGCAATTAACTTGTTTGGAAATTGCAAAGTTTATGTCTGCCCGTTTGTTCAGGCGGGCGTTTCAGTATTGTATTCTATCTTTTGGCTCCCAGTTGAGAAGCGGCATCCATTGCCACAGCCGTCCTTTCGACTTTCAACTTGTTTTGACCCTCAACTTCAATTGTAAAAGTTCTTTCCTGCACTTCAACTATCTTCCCGTGTATTCCGCCGATAGTAACTATTTTATCCCCTTTTTTCAGCGCTTCCCTGTATTTTTTCTGGTCTTTGCTTTTCTTCATTTGCGGACGAATGAAAAAAAGGTAGAATACTAAAACTATCAGGATCAACGGCAGAAAACTCATAATACCGCCACCCTCTTCTCCTTCGGCAGGAGGCATAAAAAGCAAGATATTCATTAAATTCATCATATTCTATAATTTTTGTTTTATTATATTTCTTCGATGTTATAGACAAATATATATTAGGGTACAATTACCATCGCTTTAATTCTGATAACCTTTTTATTTGGCTGGCAATTCGATACAATGGTAACAGATTTATTTTGTACGCCTTTTCTTCCTTCGCTATCAAAAGTTACTGTCAGTACTTTTTGTTCACCGGGTTTAATGGTAACTTTGGGAAACTTTATAACCGTGCAACCACAAGATGAATTTACCTGTGATATTAGCAAATCTCCTCTGCCTGTATTTTTAAATTTAAAACCATACGAAACCTTTTCCCCCATGAAAACTTTTCCAAAATCGTAAATTTCTTTTTCAAATTCAATTTTTGGAAGATTATCCTTTACTTTACCTGATGCTGTATTCGGATTAGTAACCACATCTGTTGGCAAACTCCCATTATTCCTGTTAATACAAGCCGATAGTAAAACCACCAAAATCCCAAGTAAGGCTATATGTTTTTTATAAATCATAATTTATTTTGATTCTGCAAAAATAGAAAAATATATTTAAACTATATCAAAACTCAAAAGTATCATTTTATATTACTATTTTTGAACCTTTGTTGCAATACATAACAAAAATTTCAGTTTATATAACTAAAATATTTTTCTAAGTATGAAAAAACAAATATACATTTCGATTGGAGTTGTTATACTCGTCATAATTGTATTATGGTATTTACTTGGCTCCGACAGTAGCACAACCGAAACCATTAAAGTAAAAGTTAAAAGCGGTGAATTTAAAATTGCAGTAACAATAACGGGCGAGCTTGAAGCTAAAAGCTCTGAAAAAATCTATGGACCATCCGGTTTAAGAAATGTAAGAATATGGCAGGTAAAAATTGAAGATATTGTCGCCGATGGAACCGTAGTTGATTCAGGCGATTTTGTGGCTTCACTCGACCGTACGGAACTTGCAAACAAATTGAAAGACCAGGAACTGGAATTAGAAAAATGTGAAACCCAGTTTACTAAAACCAGATTAGATACCACGCTTGAACTTAGAAATCTGCGTGATGATCTGATCAACCTTGAATACGCCCTTGAAGAGAAAGAAATACAGCTCGAACAATCTAAATTTGAACCTCCGGCAACTATCAGGCAAGTTGAAATAGAACTTGAAAAAGCACAAAGGACTTACGACCAGACAGTAAAAAATTACAAATTAAAACTCGAAAAAGCAAAAGCTAATATGCAAGAGGTTTCAGCACAATTAGCCAAAGCCCAAAGAAAATATGATGATATGGCAAATGTGCTACGCCAGTTTACGGTTTTTGCTCCGAAAACAGGAATGGTTATATACAAGCGAGACTGGGATGGCAAAAAACAGGGTATTGGCTCACAAATAAGCACTTGGGATAATGTTGTTGCTACTTTACCAAACCTTACCGAAATGATTTCTAAAACTTATGTTAACGAAATTGACATAAGTAAGATTAAAAAGGGGCAGAATGTTGAAATAGGCATTGATGCTTTTCCTGAAAAAAAGTTTACCGGAGAAGTAACCGAAATTGCAAACATAGGAGAGCAATTACAAAATTCCAATGCTAAGGTTTTCGAAGTGAAGATTGAAGTAAATGAATTTGACTCTGTGATGAGACCGGCTATGACTACAAAAAATGTAATTATTACGGATATTATAGATAGCGTTTTGTTTATTCCAATTGAATGTATTCATACCGAAGACAGCATTTCTTATGTTGTTAAAGGAAATTCACGGAAGCAGGTAATAGTTGGCAAAACCAACGAAAATGAAATCATTATCAGAGCCGGGTTAGAGGAAGAGGATGATATTTACCTCGTACCTCCTGAAGATTATAAGAATCTCAGACTAATAAATTTAGATGAAGAAGTAATTCAAAAATTCAGGAAAGAAAAGAAAAAGGATATAGTGGATAGTGTTAAGGCGAATAAAGAGGACAAAAAATTTGATATAAAAAAAAAGTTAGGAAAAGAAGGGAAAAGGAGGAAACCTGAAGGTGGAAGGAAAAATGGAGGAAAATGATATTTGATGCATGAGACCTTCCAGAGTTCGCAGAACCTGGAAGAGTCACTCGAAGAAAACTCATCCATCCCGATATATATCGGGATTCAGACTCTGGAAGGTTGAACTAACGCTTATGAATGAAATAACTTATAAAATAAACAAAATTTGGAAAGATATATTCAAATCCTGAACATTGCCCTTGAAGCTGTATTTGCTAACAAGTTCCGCTCAATGCTGACAGCCCTCGGGATAATCTTCGGTGTTGCAGCAGTAATAGCGATGATGGCAATAGGCAATGGCGCCCAGCAGGAAATCCTTGACCAAATAAAACTTGTGGGCGTTAACAACATCGTTATTTTGCCCGTAATCGAAAAATCATCTTCAGCCAATGATGAAGAAGGTGGCAAGACCAAAACAAAGAAATATTCTCCCGGATTAACTCTTAAAGATGCGGAAAGCATTAAAGCGATTATCCCAACCGTTGATAAGGTAAGCCCGGAAGTGATATATGAAACTTTCATAATAAAAGACGGAATAAGAAGTTCTGCGACACTCACCGGTGTAACCCCTGATTTTTTTAATGTTTTTAATCTCAACCTGCAAAAGGGACATATATTTACTGATAGCCAGCTCGAAAGGGGCAATGCGGTTTGTATTATCGGACCCGGCATAGCTTCTAAATTCTTTCCGCGTGAAGACCCTATCGGTAAGTTTATTAAATGCGGAAATCTGTGGCTTAAAGTAATTGGTGTACTGGAAAATCGCAATATAGGCTCAACTTCAACCGAAGACTTAGGCATCAGTAATTCTAATGTAAATATTTATGCCCCTCTCCAAACCATTTTTTTAAGATATAAAGACAGATCGGTTATTACATCCTCCTCTTTTCATAGTTCAGAAAACTTTGTGTTTTTCGGGGGAGGTGGTTTTGCCTCGTTTAGTTCGGGAGCAGGTGAAGATGAAAGTAAAAATTATCATCAAATAGATAAAATTATTGTCCAGGTTCATGAAACCACCCAGTTGAATCCGACTGTTAAACTATTAAAAGAAATGCTTTTACGCCGCCATACAGATGTCGAAGATTTTGAAATTAAAGTTCCTGAACTTCTTCTGAAACAAGAGCAACGAACCAAGGATATTTTCAACATTGTATTGGGCGCTATTGCAAGTATTTCGCTTATTGTTGGCGGAATAGGTATAATGAATATCATGTTAGCCTCGGTAATGGAAAGGATAAGGGAGATAGGTGTCAGGAAAGCTACCGGTGCTACAAAAAGGGATATCGTTTTTCAATTTCTGTCGGAAGCAACAATGATAAGTATTACCGGCGGGTTATTAGGAATAATATTAGGAATAGCAATATCCAGAATAATTATGCAGATAACCGATATTCTTACAATCGTTTCACCCATTTCGATTGTTGTGTCATTTGGAGTATCGGTTGCGGTAGGAATTTTATTCGGATACATGCCGGCGAAAAGAGCAGCAGAACAAGACCCGTTGGAATCGTTAAGACATGACTAAGGTAATTTATGATTTTAAATTTTAGATTTAGAAAAACCTTCCATAGTCTGGGTCCCGATTCTATCGAGATGGAAGAGTTTGAGCGAAGGAGAGGATTTGATATTTGATATTTGATATATGATATGTGTTATACGATTTGATTTTGTGCAAAACTAAAAATGATAGTACTTCGAATATTGAACATTAAACATTGCCCCGATACCAATATTTATCCGTATTCTGGGTGAACTTCAAACTATGAACATAAATAAAGTTTACATGCGACAACTAAATTTATTAGCTGTTATATTTTTTATAATTACAAGTGCTTCTTCGCAGGAAGATATCAGGAAATTAACTTTAGACGATGCTGTTAAAATTGCCAGGCTTCAGTCGCCGGAGGCACTGATGGCGAAACACAGATTCAGGGCGAGTTACTGGGAATACAGGTCGTACAGGGCATCATACCTCCCTTCACTTGAACTGGACGGTACACTTCCTAATTTTAACAGGTCTATTCAAAGAATATCAGTACCTGAAGGAGAATTATTGTCGGAAAGACAATATGCAGAATATTCTGTTAATGCTTACATACGCCAGAGAATTGGATTTACCGGCGGACAATTATTCCTGCGGTCAGGTCTTGAACGCCTTGACAATTTTACCGACAGTTCAACTATAACCCAATACCTTTCTACTCCCATTAATATCGGTTACAGCCAGCCCATATTCAAATTCAATCCTTTCAAATGGGAAAAAAAGCTTGAGCCGATGAAATATGAAGAAGCAAAAAAGAAATACATAGAGGAAATGGAACAGGTATCACTAACGGCTACTAATTACTTCTTTAATCTTTTTTTAGCCCAGATAAGGCAAAAGATAGCCCTTGTGAACCTGGCAAATTACGATACGCTTTATAAAATAGCCAGGGGAAGATTTAACCTTGGTAAAATTGCCGAGAACGATCTTCTGCAACTCGAGCTGCAATTCCTGAGAGCAAATGCTGCCGTTGATGATGTAAGGCTGGATGTAGAAAACAGGTTGTTTCAATTTAAATCATTTCTGAGAATTAAAGATGATATACCCATTGAAATAATTCCTCCGTCTGATATGAATCCTTTTAAAGTGGAGGCTTCAAAAGCCATTGCAGAAGCAAGAAGTAATAATTCGGATGCCCTGGCTTTTGTCAGGCGTCTGCTTGAAGCCGAACGGGAAGTCAACCGTGCTAAAATGGACGGCAGGTTCGATGCCGAGCTATATGCCGTGTATGGTTTAATGCAAAGTTCAATCGAGTTTGACCAGGCATATACCAATCCGCTGGACCAACAACAGCTTTCTGTTGGAATAAAACTTCCTGTTCTTGACTGGGGCGTTGCAAAAGGAAAAATTAAAATGGCGGAGTCGAACCAGGAATTAGTTCGTACTTCAGTTGAACAGGAACAGATAGACTTCGACCAGGAAATCTTCCTTAAGGTTGCACGCTTCAATATGCAGTACAACCAGGTAAAAATTGCCGCAAAAGCCGATACGGTTGCGCAAAAAGGATATGATATTACAAAAGCCAGGTACATGATAGGTAGGATCAGCATCACTGACCTTAACATTGCCCAAACCGAAACCGATAACTCAAAAAGCAGCTATATCAATGCTCTCCGGACATATTGGGTAAATTATTACGAAATCCGGCAACTAACCCTTTATGATTTTGAAAGGAAAATGCTCATAATGGTTGATTACAGGGAGTTGCTCTAAAAAACATCAACAAGAGGCAGGAGTAATAATTATATAAATAAAAACATTCATAATACTAATATCTACTTGTAATAATAAAAAACAAGTACTTACTTGACTTTTTCGAGATATTTTACTATACTTGCAAAGTAGAAGTAAAATAATTAATAAACTAAACCACATTATCATGAAAAAGTTATTTCTAATTCCGATTTTAATTTTCGCCACTTACACATTGAATGCCAAGTGGCAGTGGCAGAATCCGTTGCCGCAGGGGCAAACTTTGCAGGCAGTTTACTTCGTCGATCAAAACAATGGCTGGGCTGTCGGACGGCATGGCAGCATCGTGCACACCGCTGACGGAGGAAACACATGGGAGACGCAATCCAGCGGGACTACTAATTATTTTGAAAGTGTCTATTTCACCGACCCGGACAATGGCTGGGCTGTCGGACGATATGGTAGCATAGTGCACACCGCTGACGGAGGAAACACATGGGAGACACAATCCAGCGGGACTACTAATTCTTTAAAAAGTGTCTATTTCACCGACCCGGACAAGGGCTGGATTGTTGGAGAGTATGGCACCATCCTGCACACGACTGACGAAGGAAATACCTGGGATACACAATCCATTGGGATAACCAATTGGTTATGGTGTGTGTTTTTCACCGACCCGGACAATGGCTGGGCTGTTGGAGGAGACTTCGTTAACGGTGGGCCCATCATCGTGCATACCGAAAACGGAGGAAACACATGGGAGACGCAATCCAGCGGGACAACCTCTTGGTTGAAAGGTGTCTGGTTCACCGACCCGGAAAATGGTTGGGCAGTGGGAAATGCTGGTATCATCCTTCACACCGCAAATGGTGGAAACAACTGGGAGACGCAATCCAGCGGGACAGATCTTAGCTTTCGAGGTGTCTGGTTCACAGATCCGGACAACGGCTGGGTAATCGGTGGGGATGGGTATGAAAGCATCATCCTTCACACCGCAAACGGAGGAAACACCTGGGAAACGCAATTCAGCGGTATAACTACAGATTTATATAGTATCTGTTTTGCCGATCCGGACAAGGGCTGGGTAGTGGGACAGAAAGGCATCATCCTTCACTCTGTTAACCAAGGAAGTACCTGGGAAACGCAATCCAGCGGTACAACCTCTTGGTTAAATAGTGTCTGGTTCACCGACCCAGACAACGGCTGGGCAGTTGGAGGAGACGAGATGAGCGGAATTGGCACCATCCTGCATACCGCTGATGGAGGAAACACATGGGAGGAGCAATACAACGGGTTACCCTATTTGTTAACAAGTGTCTGTTTCACCGACCCGGACAACGGCTGTGCAGTCGGAGCTGGCATCATCCTGCATACCACTGACGGCGGAAACACATGGGAGGAGCAAACCGGCGGTACAAGTCATTTGCTATTCAGTGTCTGTTTCACCGACCCAAACAACGGCTGGACAGTCGGAGCTGGCATCATCCTGCATACCACTGACGGCGGAAACACATGGGAGGAGCAATCCAGCGGGTCCACCTATTTTTTAACAAGTGTCTGTTTCACCGACCCGGACATCGGCTGGTCCGTTGGATGGGACGGCATCATCCTGCATACCTCTGATGGTGGATTCAACTGGGTGACGCAATCCAGCGGGACAGATATTAACTTAGAGGACATCTGTTTCACCGACCCGGTCAACGGCTGGGCAGTCGGAGGGAGTGGATATGAAAACATCATACTACACACCGCTAACGGAGGAGTCACCTGGGAGGAGCAATACTATGGGACAGAAGATATGTACTTAAAAGGCGTCTGTTTCACCGACCCGGTCAACGGTTGGATTGTCGGAAGCTCAATGGGGGCAGGTCTCATCCTTCATACTAAAAACGGAGGAGGCACCTGGGAGGTTAAATCCAGTGGGACTTCGTATTGGTTAAATAGTGTTTGTTTCACCAACCCGGATAATGGCTGGACAGTCGGAAGCGCTGGTACCATCCTGTACACAGATAATGGCGGCACGGTTGGAAATGAAGAATTCAATCCGGATAGCTATCGGGTCAGAATTCAGAATTACCCTAATCCCTTTTCAGATTTCACCGTAATTGAATTTGTATTGACGCAGTGTGAAAAAGTCGAGCTGACAATTTTTAATCAACTCGGACAGGTTATTGAGGAAATTGAGCAAGAGGGTGATCAAAAAGGAAAGTACCAGTTTATCTGGCATCCAAATGCGCAACAACCCGGAATATATTTTATCCGGGTGAAAGCAAGAAAAGAGGTTTTAGCCAAGAAAATGATATTATTATAAAAGTGCTTGCCTTCAAATAACAAGTTAGTATGAGCTACCGATGATCGTAGTTTAAAACTTCGATTTTCTTAAATACAAAATAGAACAAGCCATCCCTATGGGATTTAACTGCTTTTTTATTATTACCCACACGCTGATCGAAGTTTGCAACTTCGATCTAAATAGATTGTAGTCTCCAGACTACATTTCTCCCAATTAAAAATTTTTTCCTAATTTTACTCTATCCCTGTAACGTTTCAATATTTTTCAGGTAACCTTAATAAAGAACATGTGAAAGATATCAACGACGAACAATTAATGATAGAAGTAAAAAACGGAGATACGGATTCCCTTGTCCCGCTTTTTGAAAAATATAATGTGAAGCTGTACAATTTCTTTCTAAGGGTAACGCATAATAAAGATACCAGTGAGGACCTTGTGCAAACTGTTTTCAGCAGGATATTAAGTTACAGGCACTCATATAACGAAATATATACATTCAAAACTTGGATGTATCAAATGGCAAGAAATGTTCATATCGACTATTATAACAAAAACAGGTACTGTGTATCGGACTACAAAGAACCTGAAGAAACAAAAAGCGAAGCCAGGGATGCTATTGAGGAAATGGAAAAACAACAACGGCAGCAAACATTAAAGGAAGCACTCGAACAGCTACCCATGGACCAGAGGGAGATCATCGAACTAAGCCGTTTCCAGGATTTAAAATACGAAGAGATATCAAAAATCACCGGTAATTCAGTAGGAGCTGTCAGAGTGAAGGTTCACAGAGCGATTAAAAAATTAAAGGAAGTTTATTTACAAATTGCCTAATATGAAATCCCATATAATATAATAAAATCAGGATGAAAACAACAGATTGTAAACATATCAACCACTTACTGATCGACTTCATCGACAGGAAGTTAAATAAAGAACAAACTGAACTTGTGAAGATTCATTTAAAAGAATGTAAGATTTGCCAGGCAGAACTCGAACAATTGCTGATAGTTATCAACGACCTCAATGAGATAAGTAACGAAAAGCCTTCTGCAAGGCTGAAAGAAAATTTTATGTACATGCTGAACGAAGAAAAAGCAAAGGCAGAGAGAACAAAGGTCATTGAAATCAAAACAACAAAAAGGAAAATATGGCTTTACAATCCGTTCAGCCAGGTAGCTGCAGGGGTCGCTATTTTAGTTGCCGGAGTAATGCTGGGATTAATTCTTAATAACAAACCGGGTGCTGACCATGAAGTATCACAACTCAAAACTGAAGTTGACAATATGAAGCAAATGCTTTTCCATGCCAAACTCGATCAGTCTTCGGCCAGCCAAAGAATACAAGCAGTTAATTACACGCAGCAATTCAGTAAGCCCGATAAAAAAATTCTGGAAGCGCTTATCCGGACCATGGATACCGATGATAATGTAAACGTGAGGGTGGCAGCGATTTATGCCTTATCCAAATTTACAAATGAAACTGTTGTCCGTGAGGCATTGGTAAACTCACTTAAGACACAGGAAGATGCTTTGCTTCAGATCATTTTAATAAATATCCTGGTTGAGATCAGGGAAGAAAATGCAGTTAATATTATTAAAGACCTTCTTCAAAAGGAAGAAACAATCGATGCCGTAAAACAAATGGCAGAAAAAGGATTAACAACATTTATCTAATTAATGTTCGTTCATAAAAAATAAATTGAATTTATAAACCATTAAAACAATTTAGCATAATGAAAAAACTAAACAGAATCTTAATCGGAGTAGTAATTTTTGCCATAGCTTCAACATTTGCAAAAGCGCAAAATTACGAACTTGCCGTTACGAACGGTCAAAAAATAGTAGTTAAAGGACTCCTTGGAAAGATCATTATAAAAAGTCATTCCGGGACAAAACTACTTATTGAAACCAAAGGTTATAAAGACGTTCCTGAAAAAGCCAAAGGGTTAAAGGAAATTTATGGAGGAGGTATTGACAACACAGGCATTGGATTATCAGTGAAAGAATCAGGCAAAATCATTATGATCGGCGGTGCTTCCAAACGGTCGGAAGATGCAAAATATACTTTTTTTGTTCCTGATAATGTAAGTATGAAAATAGATTACTCCAGTCCTTTCGGATATGACGATATTGAAGTGGCAGATTTTTCAGGCGAATTGGAGGTGGAAATGCTTAATGCAGGTATTAATCTCACAGATGTCACCGGACCTTTAACTATACACACTATTAATGGAGATATTAAAGCAGTCTTCCACAAGTTAAATCAAAAAAGCCCTTCATCCATAACTTCAATCAATGGAAATGTGGAAATTACGGTACCGGCATCCACACCTGCAAACCTTAAACTCGGAACAATGAATGGTGAAATTTATACCGATTGCGACATCAAGTTTGAAAACAAAAATAAAAAAGGAGATGAGGAAATGATAATGATAGGTGGTCACAGCAACACAGAAGGCAAATTAAATGGAGGCGGCGTTGAAATGACACTTTCATCAATTAACGGTTCTATCTATTTAAGGAAAAAATAAATAAGTACGGAACCTCTAAGCAGTTCCAAACCGCCAAGAGGTTAGTCAACGTAATATAACCAACAAACAATTTAAACTATGAAAACATTAACAATAATTTTAACTTTAAGTTTCTTTTCGATTCAACTTTCAGCACAAAGGATAGTTGAAGAAAGTATGCCTGTTTCATCAAATCAGGAAATAAGGCTGGATTTTGATTTTGCTGAT
>JADHVR010000088.1 GCA_016783885.1 Bacteroidales bacterium | reverse complement strand
TTTTTAATGATTTCAGTCAGTTCGGTTTTCTCAATTTTAGATTTAGGCATTTTTGCAAAATCGGAAAATTCCGTTGCAATTATCGAAAGAGAGTCTATTTGTTCGATAATAGTTTGAGTGAATCTGTTCAGTCTTTTCTCCCAGTCGGGCGCCTTTTCATCCCATGCTTTTTGAAGATACTGAACGCTCAGTTTCATTGGAGTTAACGGATTTTTTATTTCATGGGCTATTTGTTTTGCCATTTCTCTCCAGGCGCTCTCACGTTCCGATTTTGCCAATAATTCGGCGCTATTAGCTAATTCATCCACCATTCTGTTGTATTCCATCACTAAACTGCCAATTTCATCCATCCTTTCCCATTCTATCTTTTCGTTTGCTTTTCCAAGCTTTAACCTGCTTATTTTATCTTTTATCAATTGTAAAGGTTTAGTAATATAATTAGCTATTACTAAGGCAACAAAAATTGCAATGGCGATAAGGATTACATAAATATTTATAAACGCTACAAGGAATGTTGAAATTTCATTTGTCAGTTCATCCTGCTTTGCAAAATAAGGAAGATTTAGATAAGCGATTAATTTATTTTGTTCATTTCGGAAAGGTACATATGCTGATAAATACTTATAATCACCAATGGATTCATCATGAATATACAGTGACTTTTTGTAGTTGCTCATATAATTATACGCCTCCGAATTCATTTTAGTTGATATAAGCCCTTTGTTAAAAATTTCGGGTCTTGAAGTAGCCAATAGTGTTCCTTCTAAATCGTACAGGTTTATATCAGAAAAGAAAACCAATGAAAATTTGTTCAATAAATTAGATAAATAGTCCTCAATTTCGGGGGTAAGTGATTCTTCAGATGCCAGCTTATGCTCCAGTTCAATCAAAACCGAATGTGCTTTTTCACTGAGAATGTCATGGTTTTTATTATTATTCAGGGAAATAATATAGAGCAATGAACCGATTCCGATAAAAAGAAATGACGCTATGATCAATGCAGTAACTGATAATTGTAATCGCTTTTTAAAACTAATATCAAAAAATCGGATATCAATAGGACTTCTCAAAACTAAAAGAATTAAAAAAAGCATTAATCCGTAAAATATAAAGATATAGGAAAATGGTGCGGCAATATCCAGTAGCCCGGGTTTCTTTTTGCTAATTATCAATACTGTATCTTCATCAACCTGGTAAAAGAGATGGTTGAATTTATTACGATTGAAAAAGACGGTGTTATCCTTAAATTTTCCATAATTGGAAAGATTCATCGAATAAAAATATTTCCCGAAATGATATACCAATTCCCCATTTTCATACTTAGCCCAGGAATATTTCAACCAATCTGCTGATTTTCTGGCATCCTCGTCTATTAATAATTCCGGATAACCTAATCCTTTAGGGATATATTTGGGAAAAATTTCTATTACGATTTTAACAGGTATGTCTGACAGATTATAATCAATTATAGCGAGATAATTGTCTGTTGACAAATCATAATCAAGGTAAAATAAATTCTCGCTTTCTGTTTGTTTACCATATTCGTTTATGATGTTCTCGAAATATTCAAAGCAATTTATCAGGTAATTATCGGGCTGAATATCCAGTGTCTTTGAGGAATCGCAAATCGTTATTAAAAAATCATAATTCTCCCAATAATTCGAAAAATATGTGTTAATAATATAAGATGTAATATTTTCAAGCTCTGCTTCTTCATCAAATGGATATTCTTTAATATAGTCACTCATAATAGTATCTTGCCGGATTTCATCTGATATACTACTAAACATATATTCCGCCACAGGGTCCCTTTCTGTTGCAAGTTTCTGTACTATTATTATTCTTCTTTCCTTTTCGCTGCTGTTATTATTTTGATATAAAATATAAGTTGAATACAACGAAAAGAGTAGCAAATAAAAAATTGTTGAAGAAAACTTTATGTTGGCGCCGCTAGATTTAAAAATAAACCAAAAGGATGAAATATAGATTATCAGGAAAATAAAATTTATTTCATCGCATTTGAGAATGAACCGACATACAAGAAAAAAGATAATACTGATAAGGATGATTGCACTAAAAAATACATTCCGTGAATTGAATATTTTGGTAAGCGCTTGGGAAATTCTGAAAGTTAAAAATACAAAGGATAAAATTAACAGGGCAAAACAGATAAAAGCAATAATACTGTAACTGTTAATACCGGTAATATCGTTAAGGTTAAAAGAAATGTTTGAATTAATCACAAGGCTTTTGAGCAAGCCCGATAGGCTTAAAAACAAAACAAAAACAATAAAAATCAAGCCGGTTGAGATTAAATATTTTATCGTTTTTGATTTTTTTAAAACCACCCTTTCGATATTTATATTTTTATGAATTACGAAAGCAATCGAAAGGATTACAATAGAATTTACTAATAAATCACCCAGTGATGGAAATAAAAATGAATTAGCAAAAAAATCAGGACTAAAGAGTTTGGAGGAATAAAGAACTTGTGGTATTTCAAAATATAAAGTGATAAACCGGATGATAAGGATGTCAAAACTAAAGCCTAATACAAGGAATAAGCGTTTTTTAATAAAATACTGAAAATGCCTGTGAGCTTTATAAATGGCAACTATAAAAAAAATAAAAGCAGCTAAATAAATCAAAGTTAAAATTATTATGTGATAATCTGCAAAACCGATTTCAGTCGGAAATTCCAGCGAAAACAAGAAAAAACCATCTTTATCAAAAATATTATATTGCCCTTTTTGAAGTGAAATAGTAATGGCACCGGATAATTTAAAATCATTTTGAAATTCGTTTATTAAATATTGATTTTCATAGGCAAAGTCTTTTTTAATTTTTATCAACCCTACTATTGTAAAATTATCCTTTTCTATTTTCTGTACTTCATACAAACCATTTGAGAATTTACTAAATTTCTTCTGAAATTCATTATTAATAAAATTTTCATAAACCGGTACCGAATTGTCTGACCAGTATTTCAATGTGTCGTTTTTAAAAATCAGGATTAAAAAACCATGTTTATTAAAAATGTCGGAATATTGCCCGTAAATAAAAAGTGAATCAGCAGATTTTTCCTTTAAACCGCTTTCTATATTGTTCAGGATTTTATCAAGCTGTTTTTCTTTTTTTATTAAAATGCTTTGGAAATTTTTGGTTAATCTTTCCGGATTTTTTGGTGAGATGTAAAATTTTGTGTATGCTAAGGCTATTAAAACTGAAAATATAGCTAATGACAAGAAAATGAGGAAGATATGTTTGCCTGTTTGCTTTTTAAACATTTTTGAATCGTTTAATGTGTTGAATAACAGTAAAGTACGGCTGCTTTAAATAAGCCCTTCTTTTGTATTATAAATTAAAAAAAGATTTAACATACTTCAAAAGGGTGAAAACTCATCACAGGGCTTAAAATTAAGTATAATTTAATATATAAATGATACTTGAATAATTTTTGTTGTTGAAAGCTGCAAAAAAATTTGATCTGAGTCCGTTAAAAAATGCTTTTGGGTAATTTACTTTACCGGTTTTATATTTCTCACTTAACATGCTTACATAAAATGAATCAAAAAACATAGGTTTCAATTTTATAATACTAAATCCGTATTTGTTAAATAATCTTTCTACAGTTGCTTTATTAAAATGATATAAATGACGGGGTAAATCATAAGCCGCCCAATATTTCCCGTAAATTTTAGCGTCAAGCGAATCAGGATTAGGGAGAGCAATAACAAGTATTCCTTTCTTTGATATAATTTTTTTTATTTGTAAAATTCTTTCTTCAATATCAAAAACATGTTCTAAAACATGCCATAAAGTAATAACATCAAAAGAATTTTTTTCAAGATTATTAAAATCGTTTTCTTCCAAAGCATTAATTCCATAATTTTCAGCAGCGAATTTTCTGGCTGATTCGTTTGGTTCAATACCCGTAACATTCCAGTTTTGTTTTTTTAATTCATTAAGAAACTCACCCGAACCACACCCGATATCTAATACGTTCCCTTCATTAACAAATTTTGTAATGAGCCGTATTTTGTTTTTAATTGTGAACTGACGTACAAACCGGTATAATTTATTAATTATTCCTTTATTAATATTTGAATGGGAGATATAGTCAATTGATTCATAATATTTGCTTAAAGCTTTTTTATCAGGTCTTGGGTTTGTAAATTTAAACCCACAGTTTGTACAAATATCTATTTTGAATTCCTCTGAGGTAAGAAAGAAATCCTTTGAATCAAGGAATTTTGTAAACTTCGAACTGTCACAAACAGGACAATTTTTAATAACATCCATATATATATGTTTCACGTGAAACCAATATTATCTTCCCAAATATACAACCAAAACAGAAATATCAGCAGGGGAAACGCCTGAAATTCGTGATGCCTGTCCTATGGTCTGAGGTTTGATTCTAACAAGTTTTTCCCTCGCTTCGTACGACAGAGCCGATAATTTATAATAATCAAAATCCGGATTTAATTTTACTCCTTCAAGCTTGTTTAACTTATTGGCAATCTCCTGCTCTTTTTCAATATAACCACCATATTTTATTAATATTTCCACTTCTTCAAGGCATTCATCAATAAAATCAATTTTAAATGTTGATATTAAATTTGAAAGCTTACTAATGCTTTCAATAAGATTATTCAGCGAAAGTTGAGGTCTTAACAACAGAGATGCAATTTTAACCTTTTGTGACAAAGGTTGCGTCCCCCTCTTTTCTAACATTCCCTGAACTGTTTCAGGAGCGACACTTTCTTTTCTTATAAACTGTATTATCTTATCAATTATTTCGACTTTTATATTTACCCTCTCTGCTCTTTCTTTGGAAGCCAATCCTATTTTAAATCCTATTGGGGTTAGTCTGATATCAGCATTGTTTTGTCGGAGCAGGATACGGTATTCTGCTCTGGATGTAAACATACGATAAGGTTCATCAACACCTTTGGTTATCAAATCATCAATCAACACACCTATATATGCTTCAGATCGTTTTAATATAAAATCGGGTAAATCATTTAATTTCCTGTGGGCGTTAATTCCGGCTATCAAACCCTGTGCACCGGCTTCCTCATACCCTGTTGTTCCGTTAATCTGACCGGCAAAATAAAGGTTTTCAATCAATTTGGTTTCGAGAGTCAATTTTAGCTGCACAGGCGGAAAATAATCATATTCTATCGCATATCCCGGTCTGAATATTTTTGCATTTTCAAAACCGGGTATTTTTCTTAATGCTTTATACTGAATATAATCAGGCAGGGAAGAAGAAAAACCATTTACATAATACTCAATCGTATTCCATCCTTCTGGTTCAATAAATAACTGATGTCTGCTTTTATCGGAAAATCTGTCAATTTTATCTTCAATTGACGGGCAATACCTGGGACCTGTTCCTTCAATTCTTCCGGCAAACATAGGCGACTCCTCAAAGCCTGTCCGTAAAATGTCATGAACAACAGGGCTGGTATAAGCCAGGTAGCAGCTTTTTTGTTTGGAAAGCCGCGGAGTGTCAGTAAAGCTAAATTTTCCTGGATTGTCACCACCCGTCTGTTCTTCCAATTTTGAAAAATCAATTGTTCTTCCGTCAACTCTAACAGGGGTTCCTGTCTTCATTCTGTCAGAAATAAAGCCAATTTTGTTCAACTCTTCAGTTAAACCGGTTGACGCCCTCTCTCCTATTCTTCCACCTCTAAATTGTTTTGTGCCAATATGAATTATGCCATTCAGAAAAGTACCATTTGCCAATATCACAGCCCGGGATTTAATATTCTGACCCATAGTTGTTTTTACACCTGTTACCCTTTTTCCATCAAATAGCAATCCGATAACCATATCCTGCCAAAAATCAATGTTCGGTGTTTGTTCTAACATTTTCCTCCATTCCATCGAGAACAACATACGATCATTCTGAGCTCTCGGACTCCACATTGCCGGTCCTTTAGAATTGTTGAGCATTCTAAACTGGATCATTGTCCTGTCAGTTACAATGCCGGAATAACCTCCCAATGCATCAATTTCCCTTATAATCTGCCCTTTGGCAATTCCCCCCATAGCCGGATTACACGACATTTGGGCGATATTTGCCATATCCATAGTGATAAGTAAAACTGATGATCCCAAATTTGCTGCGGCTACTGCAGCTTCACTGCCAGAATGACCTGCACCTACAACAATTATGTCGTATTCTTTAAACATTTTAATTATGTTTCACGTGAAACGGATTTATATTTCAAGGCTGAAGCGAAGGCTGAGGAAATATGTCAAAATCTACTTTGTTAAGATTATTACAACATTTTCAAAACCTTAGCCTTAGCCTTGACATAGCGCTATGCTATAAATTTGGGGAGCAAAGATAAATAATAATCCTCTTTATCCCGCATTATTTGGGCATCTATACGGGTTTTATCTTTGTATCCAAGTAAATGTAATACTCCGTGAATCATTACCCTGTACAACTCTTCCGGGAAGGTAGCTTTATATTTTTGCGCATTTTCTTTAACTCTTTCAATGCTGATATAAATTTCTCCGGAAATTTCACAAGTGTTTTCAGAATAATTAAAAGTAATTATATCGGTATAAGTATCGTGATTTAAATATTTTATGTTTAAATTGTGTAGGTATTCGTCGTTACAAAAAATATAATTAATATCTCCCGGTTCTTTTTTTTCCAATTGAACCGAAAAAATTATCCATTCCCTTATTTTTTTTTTATTTTTTAACAGGAATGATAAGCCTTCAGAAAAAAATAGAATTGATTTATTCACCAGAAATAAATTCAAAAGATTATTAAACAACCTCTTGAGCAGCCTTTGAATAATTTTTAAATTTTTCGATCCTGTCAATGGCTGTTTCGATGTTTATGCTTGAAATTTTGAAGCCCATTTCAATTTCATTTCCTGTATTATTAAAATTAACCTCGTCAGCCAATGTTTTAATCAGGAATAAGCCTCTTCCGGGAAAAACTTTTTCTTTTCCACCGTCCTTCATGTCAGGGAAGCTTTTAAAATCAAATCCTTTGCCTTCATCTTTAATGGAGAAAGATAAACCGGTAGATGTTTTTTGAAAATCGATTGTAATTGATTTATCCGGGTCTTTTTTATTACCATGCTCCAATGCATTAGTAAATGCTTCAGTTAAAGCCACAGTTATACATCCGAGATAATTGTGATTTAGGTTGAAATCATCACAAATTTCTTCAATAAGCCTTTCGACCTGATGAATACTTTCGGGTAATGATTTAAGCTTTAGTGTTTTTTGTTCTTGTGTCATTTGTCTAATAATTCTTCAAAGTTAATGAAATATTGATTAACCTTAGTTTTATAAAATGGTTTTAATGTCGGCGGAATTGTTTTTAATAATTCCACTTCGTTTGATTGTATTTTGTTATACTTAAAAATTTCTTCCGGGTTACGATAATTTTGATTTTTTGCTTCTGTAGATTCTCTCTTTTCTTCTTTTTCTCTTTCCAATTCAGCTTTTTCTGATTTTAAAAGTCGTGTTACAATTTCTTTCTGCCTTAGTAAAGTTTCCTGGGTAATCATTTTATTTACAAGATCCGTCTCCGTTTTATCCATTTCATTCATTATACGCTTCAATTCCTTGCTGGTTCCAAATTGTCCTTCTTTTTCAAGTTGGTCAGAATATTGTCTTAGCCGGTTGCGGATAGCTTCCTGTTGCGCAGCCATTCTGGCAAGTTGTTCGCTCATTGTATTACCTGATTTTCCTCCCTGTTTACCGTTGGGTTTCTTCCCCCCGTCTTTCTTTCCCGATTTAAGCTTTTCGATTTGCTTATTCAGTTGCTCCTGTAATTGTCTGAGTGATTTCATGGATGATTGTCCCTGCCCGGGTTTAGGGCAGCCGCTTTTGCAAGAACTGTTACTTGAGCATTGCTGCATCATCATTTGCATCATCTGGTTTAACGTTTCAGATAGCATTAAAGCCAGGTTATTAATGGAAGTCATAACATATTGCTGTCGTCCTGCCGCTTGTTTGGTGCTTCGGTTATTTAGATAATTGATTGATTTTTCGATATTTTGATTTATTGCTGTTATTTCCTGGTTGATAAACGGCTTTATCATTATCTGACGTTTACTTAAGGCGTATAAAGAATCTTCAACCATTTTCAGATCATCATTAATATCTTTTTGTTCCTGAATAAGCTCAGTATAGCGCGGATCATTTAAGTTAACTGCATTTACCTCTTCAATCAAATTTTCCTGGTCGAATGATAACTGGATAAGATTTTCAAGTATAGCTCTCAGCGCATCAATATCTTCCGACATTCCTTCCTGAACCATTTCTTGCTGCATATCGAAAAGTGATTGCGACATCTGTTGCATTTTTTGAGATGAACTTTTTTGCGATTTGGAAGCTTTTTTCCTCTGGTTTTTATTCAATGAGTTCTTACTATTTTCCATATCTTCTTCAACACTTTCCTGCTGTTCCTCCATTTTGTCGAATTCATTGGGTTCTTCAAGTTCTTTGTTCATTTTATCCAACTCCTCAAGTTCCTCTTTCAGGTCATTGAAATCTTCGCTTATTTTTTCCTGTTCTGATTTAAGGTCTTCCTGGTCGTAATTTTTATCTAAAGTTTTTTCGCTTAATTCTTCTTGTTTTTTCGATAATTCATTCAACTTATTAATAGTTTCTTCAAGTTTTTGTTCAAACTCCAATTGCTTAAAGATTTCGAGGTTCCTGTCAAGCATTTTTTCAAGTTCCTCGCTTGATAATTTCATTTTCTCAAGCATTTCGCTGACTTTATCCTTGTCAACTTCGTCCAGTAATTCTTGTAATTCATTAAACAACTTATTAAGTTCCTCATCTTGCATAAGTTTCTCGAAAAGTTCTTCAAGCTGTTTTTGCTTTTCAAGAATTTCTTCGTTTATCTCTTTATATTGCTGTTCTTTAAGTGCTTTTTCCTGGTTTTCATCTTTAATGGCTTCAATCTTTTCCTGGAGATATTTTTGCTTATCAAGTAAATCCTGGATTTGTTGTTTGTCCTCCCAGCTTAATTTTTTCTTGTCAATAAGTTTTTTATTTAGCTCTTCAATATCCTTTTGTAATTGTTTCGTTTCTTTTATAGCATCCTCCATCTCGTTTTTAATTGTTTTATTACTTTTTTGCGTTTGCTCTTCAATTTCTTTTAATGAAGGAACCTTGAAAGTCATTATTTGTGATCTTGATGACTTGCTACCATTCACCCTGTCGTTATCCCAAACTTCAAAGTAGTATTCTATCTCTTCTCCTGCTTGTAGTGTAATATCAGTTAAATCAAAAAAATGGAAAAACTGTTGCGGATTTAATCCCGGACTAAGCGGCAGTTTATCTTTTGCTGTTTGAAATTCAATATTATCTTCATTTTTATTCTTATAATTAAAAGTTAACAGGTCAAACCCGTAATCATCTTTAATTACACCTTTAAAATACAACCTTTTTTCATAAACAGAATCCCTGTATTCTTCAACCAGTATCGTTGGATATAGGTCAGGTGTTACACTAATGGAATATGTTAATGAGTCGGAATTTTTCATGTATTCGTTTGAGGTGGTTATTGAATATACCTGGCTCTGAAAAAACCTATCGTTATATACAAATGCATTTGATGAATTTTGTTCTATAATTTTTAATTCTCTTTTAAATCTAAAAACAACTTTATCAGTATTTTTTGTATAAAATTTCCAGGTAACGTTGGTTCCTGTTGGAATTATCAAATCACCATTATTCGCAATAATTTCATCTTTTTTCCCCGTATATTCAGGGTAATCCAGATTGATTTCAAAATCTAAAACAATTGGTTTTGGCAAAACCTTTAATTCAAATACACCTGATTTGTATTTATCAGCGATTAATCTAAATTTCAAATTTTTCTGGACGTTTATGAAGCTATGGTAAAAGTTTACAGGATTTTTTCTGACCATCCTGATTCTGTTATTCCTCGTTTCTAAATAAATATTTTCAGGAATTTCTTCGCCGTCAACCTTAATTTCAAGTTTAAAATCCTCGTACCGAACAACTTCCAAGCTTTTATTAAGAATCAGTATCCTGAAAGGCATTTCTTTGTCAAAGTGTTCGTTAAATCTAACGAGTCTTGTGCTTGACTCAGTTATCATATTAGGTGCAGTAATGAGGATAACTATCAAGACTAACAAAGGAGGGAAAGCATATCTTAGATATCTTTTATTTTGGGAGAAATCAATCGCCGACACAAATGGCACAGGCTTTAATTCACTAATTTTCTGGTCGATACTGGCATTAATAAGTTCAATATTTCCAAGGTCATTTTCGCTCAATGTTTTTAACTGGAGAGTATTTGTAAGTTTATCACTAACCTGGGGAAAATGGTTACCTATAATTTGCGCTGCTTGCTCATGGGAAATTATTTTTCCTATTTTTAAAAGTCTGAAAAGTGGTAAAAAAATGTAACTAACAATAATTGTGATATTTAGCAGCAAGTAAATATAAAATATTATTGTACGAACAGTAATATTAAAATGACCAAAAAATTCTACCAGGTTTATAATCAGAAAAAAAGCAATTAAAAGCGCCAGACAATAAATGCCTCCTTTTATCAGTTGATTTTTATAGTATTTCCTGATAAACTTATCGAGTTTCTTTATTAATATGTTATAACGATCACTCAATTTCTGATTGATAAATTAGAAAGTATTATAAAATTAAAACGAAGATAAATTAATTGATATTATGTTATTTTTGGCAAATATACTAAATGATTCGGATTAAATAAAATCTGTTGAATGCTAAATTTAACAAGTAATGAAAAAAAATCTGCTTTTAATCGCAATATTATTTACAATCATCAATGTATTTGCTCAGCAATTAATTGATTTTGATATTGAAAATAAATGTAGCAGTGCAAAATTCTATAAGGATTATTTTCTGAAATCAAAGGATATTATCCAGACACCTTTATTACATGATTATGATGTAAAGTTTTACTTTCTTGATTTGAATGTGGAAAACAATACAATTTATATTTCAGGAAATGTAACTTATAATGCACAGGTAGTTGCCACACAGTTGGATACATTTGCATTTGAGCTTGTTGAAGAGTTAACCATTGATTCGGTAAAGATAAATGGAATAACGCAGGGATTTAGCCATATTAACAATGAAGTATTTGTAGCGTTGGCAAACCCATTACCGGAATACAGTGATTTTTCTGCCCGGATTTTTTATCATGGCACTCCACCTACCGACGGATTCTTTTCGGGAATTTCCACTGCGTATGATACGACCTGGAGTAAAAATGTTACATGGACTTTATCTGAACCATTTAATGCTCGTCAATGGTGGCCTGTAAAACAGGTATTAACTGATAAAGCTGATTCGGTGTGGGTATTTCTTACAACCGACAATACTAATAAAGCCGGATCAATCGGGCTGTTAACTGCCGAAACTCCAATGCCAAACAATAATGTGAGATACGAATGGAAATCAAAATATCCGATTGACTATTATTTAATTTCCTTTGCGGTTTCCGAATACCAGGAATATAATATCTATGCAAAACCATCCGATTTGCAGGGTGATTCCATTCTAATCCAAAATTATATTTATGATTCTCCGGGTTGTTTGTCGTATTACCAGGAAGGTATTGATAACACTATTGATTTTATTGAACTGTTTTCTGATCTTTATTCTCTCTATCCCTTTTATGAAGAAAAATACGGCCATTGCCTTGTCGATATAGGGGGAGGGATGGAACATCAAACCATGACGACTCTTGGTGCATTTGGATTTGGCATAGTTGCGCATGAGTTGGGACACATGTGGTTTGGCGATAATGTAACCTGTGCTACATGGAGTGATATCTGGGTGAATGAAGGTTTTGCCACTTATTCTGACTATTTGGCTCACGAGTATATTGCCGGAGGTGATTGGCCCCATATCTGGATGGAGCAGGCACATAATTATGTAAAGTCAAAACCAGGCGGAAGCACTTATATTCCACCAGAAGAGATTACTTATGATAATGTTTGGAGAATTTTTGACGGAAGATTATCATATTATAAAGGAGCGCTTATTATTCACATGATAAGGTTTGAACTACAAGACGACGATTTATTTTTCCAGGTGCTGCATGATTTTCAGTATCAGTTTGGGGATAGTGTTGCTACCGGCATAGATTTTATGAATGTACTTAATGAAACTTCCGGTATGGATTTTTCCGGATTCTTTAATCAATGGTACCTTGGTGAGGGTTATCCGATATATTATATAAATTGGGTTCAGCAAAATAACAGCTTAGAACTAAATTCGGCACAGATATCTTCAGTACCACATATTACACCTTTTTTTAAAATGCATGTTCCTTACAAATTATTTTTCAATGATGGAACTGATTCTTCCATTATACTTTACCAATCGGATCATGATATGGCATTTACTTTACCTTTTGAAAAAATAATCGACAGTATCCAGGTAGATCCCGAAAATTGGGTGATTAAAAAGGTAGCATATTTGAATAATATTGACGAAAACAACAATACTGTTAATTTTTCTTTTAGCCCGAATCCGGCAAATGACAAGTTAAACTTACTATTTGCGAATAATAATCAAAAAGAGCGGCATGTTTTGATTTTCGACTTATCAGGAAGCCCGGTTTTATCTGTTACAACCGGAGAAGATCGTATTTCACTTAATATCTCGGGCTTACCTTCATCAACTTATTTTATCAAGGTTACTGATGGCAGCAATCAGTTATCTAAGAAATTTATCAAACTGAATTAAATCAGTTAAGTTTCAAAATTAAGTGGTATTTGGGTTGACAATAATCCGATACCACTTTTTTTTATCTTTGCGCCCTAATTATCGTGAAAATGAATACAAAAGAAATTCGTGTACGCTTTGCACCCTCGCCCACAGGGCCTTTACATATAGGAGGTGTCAGAACCGCCCTCTATAATTATTTATTTGCCCGTAATCATGGAGGCAAATTTATTTTAAGGATTGAAGACACTGATCAAAATCGCTTTGTTCCGGGAGCTGAAGATTACATTCTCGAATCCCTTGAGTGGTGTGGTATTGAATTCGATGAAGGTATTCATAAAGGTGGTCCTTATGCGCCTTACCGGCAGTCGGAAAGGAAAGAGATATATCGTGAGTATGCTGAAAAACTAATTGAAACTGGAGATGCATATTATGCTTTTGATACTCCCGAAGAACTGGATGCCCTACGAAAAAAACTGGAAAGAGAAAAAGCGGTAAATACAAGTTACAGTTCTCTTTCCCGGAAAGAAATGAAAAATTCCTTAACCCTTACGGAGGAAGAGGTTCAAAGCAAAATTGAATCGGGTGATGACTATGTAATAAGGTTTAAAATGCCGGAAAATGAGGAAACAAGATTTCAAGATATAATCAGGGGAGAAGTTATTGTAAATTCTTCTACACTTGACGATAAGGTGCTGTTTAAGTCGGATGGAATGCCGACCTATCACCTTGCAAATATTGTTGATGACCATCTGATGGAAATTACATATGTAATCAGGGGAGAGGAGTGGCTTCCGTCGCTACCTTTACATGTATTGCTGTATAAGGCTTTCGGATGGAAATCGCCTCAATTTGCGCACATGCCTTTAACACTGAAACCGGATGGAAAAGGAAAACTAAGTAAGCGAGATGGCGACAGGTTGGGATTTCCCGTTTTTCCGCTTGAATGGAAGAATCCTCAAACCGGTGAAGTTTCTTCAGGATACAGGGAATCGGGATATATTCCTGAAGCATTTATAAATATCCTTGCTTTTCTTGGCTGGAATCCGGGAACCGAGCAGGAAATTTTTTCAATGAAAGAATTGATAGAAGCGTTTTCGCTTGAAAGGGTCGGCAAGGCAGGCTCGAGGTTCAACCCTGAAAAAGCCAAATGGTATAATCATCAGTATTTGATCCAGAAAAGTGATAAGGAATTAGCTAAGCTTTATCAATTGGTATTAAAAGAAAAAGGGATTGATGCTTCGGATGATTATGTGGCTAAAGTTGTAGGTATAATTAAAGAACGTGCCAATTTTGTAAAGGATTTTTGGGATCAGTCTGATTTCTTTTTTGAAAGCCCAAAGGAGTATGACCGGAAAATGGTGAAAAAACGCTGGAAAGAGAACACACCTGAGATCTTAAATTCAGTCTGCAAAGAATTGGAGATAATAACTGAATTTACTTCTGAAAACCTTGAAGTAAAAATTAAAGAATTCCTTGAGAAAAATGAACTTGGCATGGGACAGGTTATGACTGCTTTAAGACTCACAATAGTAGGGTCGGGTAGAGGACCCGGAATGTTTGATATAATGGAATTGTTAGGGAAAGAGGAAGTTATTAGTAGGATTGAAGTTGGCTTGCAAAAAATCAGGAACTTATTTAGATAATAACTAAATCACTTTCGACAACCAGAAAAAAAAGTAAATAAAATCAAAATAGTAATATGTCCACAATCTCAATAGAAGGAATGGAATTTCACGCATATCACGGCTGCCTGCCTGAAGAGCAGGTGATTGGAAATAAATTCATTATTGATCTTTACATTGAAACCGATACTTCTAAAGCAGAGGAATCAGATAACCTGGAAGATACAGTTAATTATTCTGAAGTTTATAATCTTGTGAAAAAAGAAATGGACATAAAGTCGAAGTTGCTGGAACATGTTGGCAGGCGAATTCTGAATTCTCTAAAAACAAATCTCTCTCAGGTTGAAGATGCCAGGCTCAAAGTTTCAAAAATGAATCCCTCCTTAGGTGGTCCGGCTGAAAATGTGAGTTTGACCTTGAAGTATGATGTATGATGCCCGACTGAAAGACGAAGTCAGGCAGGTGCGATGCATGCTGTCAAATTTATTTTGCATTTTGCATTTAAAATTCTTAATTTTGCACTATCGTAAAAAGGTACCGTGGCCGAGTGGTTAGGCGGAGGTCTGCAAAACCTTAGACAGCGGTTCGAATCCGCTCGGTACCTCTCAGAATGAATAACTTATGTAATAAAAAATT
>JADHVR010000087.1 GCA_016783885.1 Bacteroidales bacterium | reverse complement strand
GAAACACTTCAACAACCACCGGCACAAAGGTCGCCATCGGTCGTTCCTTGCTAAGGCAATATTATGAAAATTATGAGTAAAAAATACGTATATTTGAACCGAAATTAAAATAGTCCGATTAATAGGGGGCTAAACCATTAATTCAAAAAGTTCAATACAATTATTTCCATAGAGCATTTATGGATTTTGGCATTTTTTCGCTTACTGCTGATCCAGTAAATATCTTGATGTGGTCTTATTATAGTAAAAATAGCGGATTTATTGTTCAATATGATATAAAGGAACTAAAAAAGATATATTGTCCATCTGAAATTATTTTAGGTCCTTTTCAAATTAATTATCAAAATAAGATACTTCCAATTTTATTTGATACCAAGAATATTATCTTGTTTTTTTTATATTTGACAAATATCAAATCAAAAAGATGGCAGCATGAAAATGAATGGCGAATGATTTTTGGAAGAGAGAATATGGAAACACCTGGTATTGAATTGCAAGAAAATTTAAATAGATCTACACTAAACGACAGAAAATTTAGACTACAACCGAAAACTATTAATAAGATAATTTTGGGAAAGAATTTTTTTGATCAAAGAGAGTTTTCTAAAAATGATGAAGCTGTTTCAATAAATCTCCAGAATTCTAAAAAGAATAAAAGTTTTTTCTTAAAAAAATATGTACTTGATTATATTATTCAAAATAATATCCCTTCTGAATTGATTGGTTTGGATTCAAAAAGATTTTCTTTAAAAACTTTAAAAATTAAATTTCAAAAAACGGAATGTGATTACCAATATACTATGACGAACTAACCTTACCCCTTATGTAGCCGTCCCTAAAAATAATTTTTCAGTTACATTTAAAAAATACACATTGTTTTATTAAAAAAAATATTTGCGTTGTCTTGGATTATACAATAAATAATTTTTTAATCTTTATAAGTAGGATTTCCTAATTCGGATTCCATCAATTAGATCATGTTGTTTTTAGTAATTTTGCTATCCGATTAAATCCAGTAAATGATGTTAGAAAATAAAATTAAAAGAACCGAACTTTCCGAATTGGGAGAATTTGAATTGATTGACCTTCTTACAAAAAATATAAAGCTAAAACACAAAAGCTCTGTAAAAGGTGTGGGCGATGATGCAGCCGTTATCAATTACGGTAACAAACAAACGCTAATAACAAACGACCTTTTGATCGAAGGCGTACATTTCGATTTGACTTATGTACCTTTAAAACATTTGGGTTACAAAGCTGCGGTGGTTAATTTTTCGGACATAATAGCAATGAACGGCATCCCGCGGCAGTTAATTATCGGCATTGGAGTTTCAAACCGCTTTTCGGTTGAAGCATTAGAAGAGTTCTATTCGGGTATCAGTTTAGCTTGCGAAAATTACAATGTTGATATTGTAGGAGGCGATACGGTTTCGAGTGTGAGCGGTTTGTTTATTTCTGTAACCGTGATTGGTGAAGCGAAGAAGGATGATATTGTTTACCGTGATACAGCTAAAAAAGGTGATTTGATTTTTGTTTCAGGTGATTTAGGAGCGGCGTATATGGGATTGCTGCTTCTCGAACGCGAAAAACAAACTTTTAAAGCCGACCCGAATATGCAACCCGACCTGGGAGGTTATGATTACATACTTGGCAGACAACTCAAACCCGAAGTCAGGAAGGATATTTTAAAATTATTGAATGGCATCGCAGTGAAGCCCACAAGCATGATCGATATATCGGATGGTTTGGCTTCGGAGATATTGCATATTTGTAAGGATTCAAAACTCGGATGTAATATTTATGAAGAAAAACTCCCAATTGATGTTACCACAGCAGCCTTGGCACAGGAATTTGAAATTGACCCTACTACAGTCGCCCTTAATGGCGGCGAGGATTATGAGTTGCTGTTCACCATTAAGCAGGATGATTACGATAAAATAAAAGATATTACGGGAATTTCAGTAATTGGTAATTTAACAGAAAAAAATGAAGGGGTAAATCTGATCAGCCGTTCAGGTGCTTCGGTGCCGATAATTGCACAGGGTTGGGATGCGTTTTTGAAAAAAAGATGAAAGTATTTATAAATCGTTATTTTTTCGGTAATGTGAAATAAAATGTTGTTCCTTTTCCCGGTTCAGATTCCAACCAAATCTTCCCATCCATTTTTTCAACCAGATTCTTACAAATTGCTAATCCCAATCCTGTTCCGCTAATCAAACGTGTTGAAGATTCGTTAATATGCGTAAATCTGTCAAAGATTATTTTGAGATGCTTCGGGTTAATGCCTATTCCCGTATCTTTTACATAAAATTCAACAGGCTTTAATCTATTGTTATCCCGGAAGTAGTAACCGAACTCAATGAATCCTTCTTTAGTGAATTTAATGGCATTATTTAATAGATTAGAAATTATTTGTTTGAATTTTAGGGTATCGTTATATAACAAATAATTATTGGTTTGTTTTGGTGTTTTTAACCGTAATTTTATGTTTTTTTCTTTTGGAATTTGTTTAATAAATGTTTCAAAAAGGTCATTGAGAATAAGGTTTACATTAAAAAATTCTTTTGATAATATTAAATGACCGGATTCAATTTTTGCTATATCAATAATGTCGTTTATAAGATTAAGAAGATTATAACTGTTTTCCTTAATTATCGTGAAGTACTGGTCCTTTTGTTCCTTGCTCAGGTCGCTTTTATATAGAATTTCTGAAAATCCTATTATGGTATTCAAGGGTGTGCGTATCTCATGCGACATATTTGCCAGGAAGTCTGTTTTCAGGCGGTCTGATTTCTCCGCCTTTTCTTTAGCTATTTTCAGTTCTAATGTTCGTTCTTGTATTTTATTTTCCAGTTCGTCCCGGGTTTTTATTATTACATCCTTCGCCTTTTTCCGATTTGAAATAACAATATCAAGACGAAACAAAATCGGTTGCTTACCTTCGATAAGTATCACTGTATGAATGGGAAAAACAGGGATAAGATGTCCGCTTTTGTGCTTGAGCATAACTTTACCCGGCGATGGAATTTCTCCTGATTTTTTTATTCTTTTACTATCACGGAGAGTTTTTTCGAAATCCGGACGAAGATCTTTAGGAATGATCATGTCTCCGAGATTCTTTCCAATGGCTTCCTCTCTTGTATATCCGTATATTTCTTCACTTGCTTTATTCCAGAAAATAACTGTTCCGTCTGATCTATAACCATAAATGGAAACACCGGGTACAAAATCGATTAACTTATTAAGCCACTCCTTACTTTCTTCAAGCAAAAGAGTTTTTCTTTCTTTTTCCTTTTGCGTTTCTATAAAATCTTTCCACAACAGGTTAATGGCGTAAAATATTTCTGTAAAAGGGTAATCTTTTTTATTATTAAAATCAATTTTCCTTTTATAAGATTCTCCTGCTGTTATCCTGCCGATAGTTTCCAGTATATTATTAATTGAGTCTTTTTGTTGTTTCTCAAATTCAAAAAGTGTCTGATTTTGATGTTCAATAAGTTTTATTAATTGACTATTTGTTTTTGGCAATTTAAAACCTGTTGATGAGTCAGATTGTTCTGTTAATTTTTGATGCATATTCTTACTTTTTACTCCCATGATTATTTCACATATATTCAAATTCACTAAAAAAGCTGTATGGGTAATTCTATTTATTTAAAATCAACGATACAAAGTTATATACAAAAAAAAGAAAAAAAAACAGGGAAATTCCACATTTTTAATACGTAAATATACGTAAAACCATTGCGTAATATTACGTAGTTATTTGGATAAAACCTTCGGACAGAATAAGATACGCCCAAAATGGCAAAAAGTCATATTTTTAATATGATAGACATGAAATTGAATTAGTAAAAGTTAATTAATTTTGGTTAATAAAAAGTATTTTATATTTTAAAAAATTGAGTGTGTTAAATAAATACTATCAAGAATTAAAGCCTGTTATAAAAAGCCTTCCGACAAATCCGGGTATATACCGGTTTTATGATAAAGACGGAAAGATAATATATGTTGGGAAAGCAAAAAATTTGAAAAATAGAGTTTCATCATATTTCAACAAAGAAAGTGGCTTTAGCGGTAAATTGAAACTACTTGTAAGGAAAATTGCCGATATAGATCATATAGTTGTGGATACTGAACTGGATGCTCTTTTATTGGAAAACAACCTGATAAAAAAATACCAGCCCCGATACAATGTTCATTTGAAGGATGATAAAACATTCCCCTGGATATGCATTAAAAATGAACCGTTTCCGCGTATATTTCCCACAAGGCATATTGTGAAAGATGGTTCACAGTATTTCGGGCCTTATGCCTCGGTAAGAATGATGAATACGCTACTCGACCTTATCAGGCAGTTGTATCAGTTGCGAACATGTAAATTAAAGCTCACAGAGGAATATATCCTGAAAAAGAAACTTAAAGTCTGCCTTGAACATCACATCGGAAATTGTAAAGGACCATGCGAAGGATTGCAGACAAGAGAAGACTATGAAAATACTATTGTTGAAATCAAAGAAATAATTAAAGGAAACATATATTCGGTAATTCAACAACTAAAGGAACTGATGAAACAATATGCCGAAGGTTTGGAATTTGAGAAAGCACAGGTAGTTAAAGAAAAAATTGAACTGATAGAACGATATCAAAGTAAGTCCACTGTTGTAAATCCCAGGATTGAGAATGTGGATGTTTTTTCAATCATCACTGACGATGAATCGGGTTATGTGAATTTTATTAAAGTAGTTAATGGAGCAATAATTCAATCGCATACGGTAGAACTAAAGAAAAAGCTGGATGAAACACCGGAAGAATTGCTTACGCTTGCCATCTTACAACTCAGGGAGCGTTTTGAAAGCAATGCCACTGAAGTCCTAATTCCTTTTCCTTTGCCAACGGAACTTCCGGGAGTTTTCTTTACTATTCCGAAAAGGGGTGATAAAAAACATTTGCTCGAATTATCAGAAAGAAACTGCAAATATTATAAGCTTGAAAAAGCGAAACAACTTGAGCTTGTCGATCCCGAACGACATACAAGGCGCATCATGGCTTGCATGATGAAAGACCTGCGAATGAAAGAAGAACCAAGACATATCGAGTGTTTCGATAATTCGAACATACAGGGTGATTATCCGGTTGCTGCCATGGTTTGCTTTAAAAACGGCAAGCCTGAGAAAAAAGAATACCGGCATTTCAATATTAAGACTGTTGAAGGATCCAATGACTTTGCATCAATGGAGGAGATCGTTTACAGGAGGTATAAAAGATTATTGGATGAGGAAAAGCCTTTACCACAGCTAATTGTAATTGATGGGGGTAAGGGTCAGTTGAGTTCGGCTTTGAAAAGTCTTGATAGGCTTGGTTTGAGAGGAAAGGTTTCCATTATTGGAATAGCAAAGAAATTAGAAGAAATATATTATCCTGAAGATTCACTGCCTCTTTATTTGGACAAAAAATCGGAAACACTTAAAATCATTCAATATTTGCGCGATGAAGCTCATAGGTTCGGAATTACCCATCACAGAAAAAGAATGGAAAAAGGAACCGTGAAATCAGTTTTGACGGAAATTGACGGTATTGGATATTCTTATGCTCAAAAGTTACTTCTGAAATTCAAATCGGTGAAAAATATTAAAAAGGCTTCGCTGGAAGAATTGCAGGGAGCTATCGGGAAAGTAAAAGGACATGTTGTTTTTAATTTCTTTCGTAAGAAAAATATTGTTTAATTTTGTATGAAAACTATATATAAAAGTAATATGGAGATTACAATTAATTTAAAAAAGCTAAAAAAGCTTGAGTTATCAAAGTAGTTTCAATTTTCCATACAAGCCGCAATCCTCAAATTTGGAAAAGCAGGATTAAGTAAGGCATTTCTTTCTATCTTTACACCCGATTAAAAAAAATGATATGATTAAAATTAAGTTTTTGCTGATTCCCATATTTATGTTTCTTGGCTTCGCATTAAGTGCCCAGGACTTTCACGGTGGAATTCTTGGTGGATTAAGCGCTTCTGAGATATCGGGTGACAGGTTGGAGGGTCCTAACAAAGCAGGATTTTATCTCGGAGCATTTGTAAACAGGTATTTTACACACAGGTCTTCAATACAGATGGAGCTTGATTTTATTCAGAAAGGGAGCAGGGAAAATCCCGATTCATCTAATGCATATCAGTCTTATCTTTTACGATTAAATTATATTGAAATGCCGGTTCATTATAAATACGATTTTCACGAAAAAGGTACACTTGAAGCCGGATTATCATTAGGTGTCCTGATACATCAAAACGAAAAGGTAAATGATTATGAGTGGTGGGTGAGTGGTTCGGATTTTGATAAGATAGACCTTAGTTTTAATATAGGTGCATATTTTACTATAATAAAAAATCTTCGGATCAATGTTAGATATTCCAATTCGATTTTACCGGTGAGACCTCATGCCGGGGGCGCAACCTGGCGGGCTAACAAAGGGCAGTATAATGAAGTACTGAGTTTTGTATTATTCTATGAACTATAAAGGTTAAGTTAGAAATTCATAGATAAATTTAAAAAATCAAGATATTCTGCTGAGTCATCCCCGAATATTTTCATCGTTTCACCAACAATTTTATAGGTGCTTTTTTCACCTGCAACTCTTGAGAACAAAATTTCAAACTCACTATTTTCTTCATCTATCATTATTATTTTAGCAAGTTTTTTATGAACTTCAGAAGCTAATTCGGAATGACAAATCGGGCAATAGAAATCCAGTTGTTCACCTTCTTTGTATTCGAATTCAGGATGTTTTTGAACAGCGTAATTACCTAATTCGTTATGAAGCGAGATTAAACCTACCTTATGATCTGCTGTTCGTACCGAAAACAGGATATAATCATTTACGTTCAGATAACCATTGCAGTGTGGACATTGATAGTTGATGTTCATTTTTTTAAAGTTTTAAAGAATTAATTATTTTTTTGACCCTATAAATTTACAAAAAAAATCTTCTGTTGTCAACATAATAACGATTAATTTTTTTTGTACATATTAATAAATAAAAAAGCCTTCACAATAATATACTGCGAAGGCTTTGATTTTATCGTAGTTACAAGTTATACTTTTTGCACATCTTCAACTATTTCAAGTCCTCTCTTAATTGCTTTTTCATTGTCAGGTATCATGTGATGATAACGTGGAGGTAATGATTTTTTTAAACCGAGCATAACATTATCCAATTTAACAATAGGTTTTACTTTTATATAACCTCCCAAAACGATCATGTTGAAGATTTTTGGTAAGCCTAAATTAGAAGCTTCTTTGCTGGCTTCTATTTTATAGATATTAATATCCTTACGTTCAGGGGGTCGGATTATTCCGTTCGGGTCGTACAATAACAATCCTCCCGGTTTAACCTCAGATTCGAATTTATCCATCGACTGTTGATTCAAAATGATTGCCGTATCGTATTGGGTGAGAATTGGCGAATTGATTCTATTGTCGCTTAAGATAACAGTTACATTAGCTGTGCCCCCTCTCATTTCAGGTCCGTACGAAGGCATCCAGCTTACTTCCTGATCCTGCATAATACCTGAATAGGCTAATATTTTACCCATTGAAAGAACACCCTGTCCGCCAAATCCTGCAATGATTATTTCTTCAGTCATAATTTTTTATATTAAAAGTTCAATGTTAAAAGTTGAGTCCACTCCGAAAAGTCACTTTTTCGCCACTAATGCACTAAAACACAAAATCTCACCAAAGGTATTTGGCTGGTATATATTATTTTGTGAAATTTTGTGACTTCGTGTTTTTGTGGCATTTTTTAATTTCTTACTTTTCGGAGTAGACTCAAAGTTAAAAGCTCCCGGTTCTCATCTAACCCTAAATTTTTTATTTTTTATCTTATTTAACTAACTCTCCGTCAACTTTAATATCGCCAAGCGGATAGAACGGGAACATATTGTCAACCATCCACTGGTTAGCCTTTACCGGTGTCATTTTCCAACCTGAGTTGCAATTTGAAACGATCTCAACAAAGGTTAGACCCTTGTTCTGCTTTTGCAGGTCAAAAGCTTTCCTGATGGCTTTTTTAGCTTTTCTAACATTAGCCGGTGTATGAACAGCTTGCCGCGTAACAAAATAAGTTCCTGGTAGCCGCGCAATCAATTCTGTGATCTTTAAAGGATATCCCATCGTCTTGATGTCTCTGCCATAAGGAGATGTAGAGGATTTCATACCGGGAAGTGTGGTAGGAGCCATTTGTCCGCCTGTCATTCCATAAATACCATTATTAACAAAAATGATGGTAATATTCTCGCCCCTGTTGGCAGCATGGATTGTTTCACCCGTACCTATTGCAGCAAGGTCGCCATCTCCCTGGTAAGTAAATACAAGTTTATCCGGCATCAGTCTTTTAATAGCCGTTGCAAGTGCGGGCGCTCTTCCATGCGCTGCCTCTTGCATATCAATATCCATAAATTCATAAGCCAGTACAGAACACCCAACCGGTGCAATCCCAATGGTATTAGCTTGTGCACCCAATTCATCAATGACCTCCATAACAAGTCTGTGTGTTGTGCCATGTCCACATCCCGGACAATAGCTCAGCACTTTATCGGTCATTAAGCCGGTTTTTTTATAAACAATGTTCTCGTCTTTTATAATATCTTGTTTTGTCAGTGTTTCTGCCATAGCGTTATCCTCCGATAATTTTTTGTTCTAATGCTTCAAGAACTTCATTAGGTGATGGAATAATTCCACCCATTTTGCCATAATGCTCCACTTTGATTTTTCCTTCAACTGCAAGCTTAATATCTTCAATCATTTGCCCGGCACTCATTTCGATCGAAAGAATACCTTTTATTTTCCCTGCCATTTCTTTTATTTGGTTTACAGGAAACGGGAAAAGTGTAATAGGACGGAACAATCCAACTTTAATGCCTTTTTCCTTTGCTAATTGCAAAGCTTTAAGGCAGATACGAGCGCTTGTTCCGTAAGCTACAAAAATATATTCGGCATTTTCGCAGTCGATTGTTTCATACCTTACTTCATTCTCCGTTATTTTTTTGTATTTTTCCTGGAGCTTTAAGTTATGTCGCTCCTGGCGGGCAGGGTCAAGGTCTAAAGATGTGATAATGTTCCTTTCCCTGTCAGGAGTTTTACCGGTGGTTGCCCACGGACATTTTTTAATGATCTCTGCTTCGGTAAGCCTCGGTATTTGATCTTCAAGCACAACTTTTTCCATCATTTGACCAATAGCGCCGTCGGAAAGTATCATTGCCGGATTCCGATATTTAAAAGCAAGGTCAAAAGCTACTTTAACGAAATCATACATTTCCTGGACGGATGATGGAGCTAAGGTGATTAACTTGTAATCTCCATGTCCTCCGCCCTTTGTTGCCTGGAAATAATCGGATTGCGAAGGCTGGATTGTACCTAAACCGGGACCTCCTCTTACAACATTAACAACAAGGCAGGGAAGTTCAGCTCCTGCAAGATAAGAAATGCCTTCCTGCATCAGGCTTATTCCGGGGCTGGATGATGATGTCATCACTTTTTTTCCACAACATGCACCTCCGTAAACCATATTTATTGAGGCAAGTTCACTTTCTGCCTGCAGAACGACCATCCCTGTTCTTTCATGAGGCTTTTCAGCCATGAGATATTCCATTACTTCCGACTGGGGAGTGATAGGATACCCGAAATATCCGTCGCATCCCGCACGTATTGCCGCTTCGGCAACCGCCTCATTACCTTTCATCAATCTGAGCTCTTTTGCCATATTATTTATTTTTATCTTAAACCCGTAGAAAAAGAGTTTGTAAAGTTTTAGTCTGTTATTTTTAAGGTAATCAGTAAATTAACGATATGAATATTTGCAAACATGCTTTCAACGGGTTTAACCCAAATTATATTTTTACTCTATAAACTGTAATCACACCGTCGGGGCAAACAATTGCACAATTTGTACAGCCTGTGCAGGCATCATGCACATTTTGCATGTAATGGTATCCCTTGCCGTTGACATCCTCCGACATGGCTATGGTGTGCGTAGGGCATGCATCAATACATACTTCACAACCCTTGCATCTCTCAATGTCAACTATAATATCTCCTTTTACTTTTGCCATTCGATTTTATATTATGTATTGCTTATTTTATAACAATGGCACGAAATTATATAAAATATGTTGAAATGAATTATAACTTTAGAATATTTTCTTTATTTATAATTTAATTTAAATTGGATATAAATTACAATTGATGAATTGTTGAATTAATGGATTGTTGAATTGATGAGGAATCGGATTTGTGAGGGATTGTGGCTTTTTTTATGTTTAGTGTGCTTTTCGGAATTGGATTACAAATCCTTGTATTATTTACATCCGGATTAGCTTGCGCTCATGGCTGCCGCACAAATCCGGATGAGCGGGTTAGTTACTTTTCAACAGGGGGACAATTAGACTCTATTCCGGGATGGCAGGTTCAGTATGAGAACTTATTGTTACAAAAAATGTTGCTCCTAAAATTATTATTCCTCCAAGAATAACTCTCAATGTTGGAACTTCATTAACAATAAAGATCGCAAAAATTATTCCATAGACAGGTTCTAAACTTGCAATGATACTTGCAGTATGTGCTTTTATATTTGCTAATCCCTTGATGAATAATGAGTGGGATACACCGGTAAAAATAACGCCTAAGAGGATTAGCAATAATATATCTTTTGTTGTAAATGTAACAGCCGTTAGGAGAAGAAATGGGAGTAGCGCAATAGTCGCTGTTGCATCTTGATAAAATGCAATAACAAGGCTGGAGTAATTTTTGACATATTTTTTATTTAATATTGACAAAATAGCAAAAGTAAATCCTGAAATTACTCCCCAAACAACTCCTAATGTTGCATTATCAGAAATATCAAATTTCGGTATAACTAAAGCAACACCAATCAATGTTATGATAGCGATTAAAATATTTCTTGATTTTAATTTTTCTTTAAAGAAAATTGGTTCAAGGAATGTAACAAATACTGGGAATGTTGAGAATGTTAATAGTCCTATTGCTACAGTTGAAACTTGAATTGACTTGAAGAAAGTTGCCCAATGGATTGCTAAGATAACACCCAATAATGCAAGATAGAAATAATCATTTTTGTTTTTTAATTTTAGATTTTCTTTAAAATAGAAAATGATTAATAGTAATGAAATTGATGCAAAAAGAACCCTTCCTAAAACAATTATTGTTGATGGTAATGAGAGTAATTTCCCAAATAAGCCTGCCAGTCCAAATAAGAAAACTGCGAGATGTATTTCAATCAGGCTTTTAGTTTTCTGCTTCATTGTTTTAAATTAGATTATTTTGATAGGTCTTAAAATTCGATTATGCACTGTGCATTCTCTACCTTATTATCAATTTCTCCCGGATTTTCGATTCGTTTAAGACGAATTCAATAATATACATTCCTTGCTGAAGTATTGAAACATCAATTGGATTTTCCGGTAATTCTATATCTAATATTTTTTGCCCGGCTATATTATAAAGTATAAGGTTTTCTATTATATTATCGTTTTGAGTAGCAATCGTAAACATGTTTTTTGCAGGGTTCGGGTATATTAAATATTCACCTTCAAAATCTATTTGTTCAGGAAATTGAATTTCGCAAGCTTCAGTAACTTCAGAATGACTATTACAACCACTTGCATTATCATGGATTATAACTGTACCAGCCGGATCAGAAAAGTATTCACAAATACTTCTGATTTCACAAATTGATAAAGAATCGTTTTCAACTATGTATAAATAGGTGATTTGATCGGGATCTATATTATCCAGCCCGGATAAACTTATAAGGACAGGATTTTTATAAATTTTCAGAAAGCCACCGGTGGAAGTGACTGCTTCAAGTCCTGAAAGATTAGTCAGGGAACTGTTGTCCCAGATAATTATATGCCCCTCGATGGATGTCAAAGCATCCAGACCCGCTAAATTTTTGATGGAATCACTGCTCCAGACAGAAAGATTTCCCCCAATATATCTCACACCATCCAATCCTCTTAAATTTGTAAAGAGTGGGTTGGATGAAATTACAAGGTTACCAGGAATACCGGACACATTCTCCAGTCCTGATAAACTCACCAGGCTATCATTACAATAAATTTCCAGATCTTCTCCAATGGAATTAACAGCGCTTATCCCTTCTAATCCTGTCAATGCAGGGTTAAATCCAATTGATATGCTTTTTCCAATGGAAAACACCTGTTCTAAGCCCGTTAGACTTGTAAGGGAAGGATTTTCGTAAACATACAAGTCACCACCGATTGAAGTTACTGCATCAAGTCCGGAAAAATTTATCAATGCTGTGTTATTGTAAATATCCAGGTTGCCACCTATATAAGTTACAGCATTTAATCCGTTAAAATTTGGGAGGACAGGGTTTTGTCCTATTGAAAGATTTTCCCCGATAAAAGTCAAAGCCTCCAGACCTGTAAAGCTTGTTATGTTGTAGTTGTAATCAATCCAAAGTTCACCCCCAACAGAAGTGACAGCATTCAACCCTGTTAAATTCGAAAGTGAGAGTTCAATAATTTCCAGGCTTCCCCCAATAGAGGTTATTGCATCCAGCCCTGTCAAATTTGTTAAATTTGAGCAAAAATAAATTCTTAGGTCTCCTCCGATAGTTGTTACATTGTTCAGTCCATCCAAACTATTCAGGTAATTGGTATTAATCCAAAGGTCTCCGTTAATTGAAGTCAAATTGTTAAGCCCTGTTAGATTTGTCAGTGCGAGGTTATTAATAATATTAAGGTCTCCTCCTAAGGAAGCCAGATTTCCCAGGCCGGTTATATTATTCAAAATGAGATTACCACTCTCCAGACCACCGATCCATAAATCTCCACAGATAGCAGTTATAACATATAATCCGTTTAAATTATTTATATTATTCCCCGCGATTACAACATCTCCTTCTATTTCGGTACAACCGGGGTAGTTAGCCTGAAAATTGTCTATTTCTGCCTGAGTGCTAAATGTAATTCCATCAGGCAAACATGGTTGCGATGATACAGTAACTTGAAAGAATAAAACTAAAATGAATGATAAGATTATTTTTTTCACCGTATTTTTTAGATGATAATGATTTCCTTCATAGTGCATAACGTAATAGTACGTTTAAGCGAAATTCAAAAATAGGTAAAAAAGTTAGAATATTGGGAAAAAACTAAAATTATAATTCCGGGTTGACAAGCGTGGACGCTCTCGAAAACAGAAAGGGTTTTAAAATGTGAAACAGGGGTTCCTCCCCCTTAATCCCCCTCAAGGAGGGGGAGAGGAGATTATTCGTCTGTTACTGATTAGCTGTTACAAAGGTAGTCAGGAATCTTTATGTTATTTGCATCCGGATTAGATTGAGTTGATGGCTACCGCACAAAGACGGATGAGTGGGGATAAAATTAATCGGGATAAGTTTTTTTACGCTAAGTGAAACTTTGTACCTATCCCGATTAATCATATTCTAAATGTTGTGGTGCGTTGTTTAGTCTGATAGTCTGATATTTGCTTTAATTATTATTATACCTTCAAAAAACAAAAAAGCCGCTAATACGTGAATTAATGTCGAATAAAAAATATTTAATTAATAATTTACTATTAAAAATCGAGAGGATACCAATAAAATCGTTTGAATTGAAATCAAGTCAGTTTGCTAATCAGATTGATTGAAAGGCTTATCAATCCGTTGATTTGAAAGTTATTCATTTCTAATAATCAAAATGATTATCAGATATGGTATCGTGCCTCAATATTAAAGCATTTTTGTATCTGTCCGAGAAAAAAATCAACTGTATTTATTTATCCCAGATTAATCAAATGGAGACAAGCATTATACCAGCGATTAATTGCAGGAGTTATTTTTTTATTAATATTGACTTTCTTTTATTAAATTCCTCTTCTGTAATTATACCTTTTTCCTTTAATTTAAATAATTTCTCTATTTCATCTGCAATATTATTACTATTAGAAGTACTTACTTTATCATATTTTTCAATAACATCTGTAATTGTATTTTTAAGATTTTGAGGGTTTTTTACATATTTATGTTTTAACAATCCAATTACAGAAGCAGTTTGAATTTGAACATGTCCATAATTAAATATATGTCCAATAAATTGCTGTTTATAGCTAATATTGTTAATTTTATTTACCGGACACTCCTTTGAATAATTTGTAAAGACACCGTGCTCAGATATTATTCTTTGGTTTGTAACACACCATAAATTTTGAGACCTTTCAATATATTTATACACCCAATACACACAAAAAAATATTAAAATTATTATTTTCAAAATATTGTTATCTACATTTGAATGTGTTAAATAATTTAAGACAATATATGATAGAAAATAAATTAACAATGTATAAAATATTGGTAAAATCAGAACAAACCAGTGTTGTTTTGATATTAAAATGATTTTTTCACTTTTTTTTAGACTTGTTTTCATAATATGATAATTTAATTAAATTTTGTAACTAATATTAGAGTGTGTTATTCATGCGTTTGTTTATAATTTATTAGATTCAATCTACAAGTTTGAAACTCTTTTATTTCAAATTAACCGAATTAGCCTGATTGAAAATATAAGTCAATTTCTTGATTTACAAAGCTTCCGTTTAAAATCAGATGAATCAATCTAATAAAAATCCAAATCAATTCATTGCTTTAAATATTGCTTGTAACCAATCATCTGAATTTCTTTGTCAAAATATCAAAGTACAATTTTCCTTTTCAATGCACCACAACGAGTTGCAGCTATGGCACGTGGCCGTTCACTACTCAAATTTATGTTGATTACTACTTCATTTTATTTTTGCAATTCTTTGTCTTAATGACCTAAATGCGGCCATGTGCTATTAGGTGCTGTTGAACTAAACCTCCATTTCGGGAGGTAGCTTTTGATTACTCTGCAATATTTTGTTACTTTTGCCTTCAAATATCAGTCAGTTTTTCTCTACTTAACACTGAAAAATTGATTCCCCTATATATAATGTATCACTTCATTTAAATCCGGTTTAGTT
>JADHVR010000027.1 GCA_016783885.1 Bacteroidales bacterium | reverse complement strand
ATTGATTATCTGAGGTATTTCTTTATTCACGGCAGGATAGATATTTACAGGACTTCGACTTATGTGTTAATTATTGCGCTTATCATTACCATAATCCTAAGAACATTAAAGCATAATACCAGACTTTTAAATGAGGAAGGAAGATCATGATATTTTAGATTTACCTGCCCGTCCGTACGGTCATTCAGGCGAGCGATTTTAGATTTTTAATGATATTTTAAAGGGGAAAGGGCTTACATATTATGAATATAATCGTACTCGGTTGCGGACTGGTTGGTGGTCCGATGGCTATTGACCTTGTTAGAGATGAAGAATTTAATGTAACGGTTGCAGATAAAAACAAAGAGTCGCTTGAAATAATTGAGCAAAAATCTGCTGTTTCAATTATTCAGATTGATCTTTCCGATCCTGCCAACGTAACATCGCTGGTGAAAAAATATGATTTTGTTGTTAGCGCGGTTCCCGGATTTATGGGTTTTCAAACATTAAGGGCTATTATCGAAGCCGGTAAAGATGTTGTGGATATTGCTTTTTTCCCGGAGGATATGTTTGTGCTTGACGATTTTGCAAAGCAAAAAGGAGTTATTGCAATTTCAGATATAGGCGTGGCTCCCGGTATGAGCAATCTATTGGTCGGTTATGCAGACCACCTGTTAGATCAAACGGAAAAGGCTGTGATCTACGTTGGCGGACTCCCAAAGGTCAGAGAATTACCGTTTGAATACAAAGCCGTATTTTCACCTGTGGATGTTATAGAAGAATATACACGACTTGCCCGGTATATAGAAAATGGAAAAGAGGTTGTTAAACCCGCCCTTTCCGATCCTGAGCTGTTGAATTTTGAAGGTCTTGGTACATTGGAAGCATTTAATAGCGATGGTTTAAGAAGTCTTGCCAAAACAATTGATGCTCCCAATATGATTGAGAAAACCTTGAGATATCCGGGTCATATTGAAATAATGAGGATTCTTCGTGATACCGGGTTTTTTAGTAAGGATAAGATAGAAATTAGCGGAGTAAAGATCAGTCCTTTGGAATTTACCTCTAAGCTGTTGTTCCCGAAATGGAAACTTGAAGAAAGTGAAGAAGATATTACTATTATGAAGATCATGGTGGAAGGATTGAAAGAAGGGAAGCGAATGAGATATACATACAATCTTTTTGACCGGTATGATCCTGTTACAAAAATCCATTCCATGGCAAGAACAACAGGTTATACAGCAACAATGGCTTTAAGAATGATAACAAAAGGACTTTATAAGCGCAAAGGTGTTTCTGCTCCCGAATTCATAGGCAAACAACCTGAATGTGCCGAATTTATTTTGAAAGGACTGGAAGAAAGAGGTGTGGTTTATAAAGAGATGGTTGAAGTGATTGATGCTTAATACTGGTAGATGGTTATTGGTCATTTGCTTCGCTGCCTGCCCCGTAAAATACTTTTTACTGGGGTTATTAGGTCATTCATTGTCATTTTTATCAAAACCCGACTGTTGACTGATGACTACTACCGACTCATCTATTCACATATAAATATATTACTTCAAGCGTCCCCGCTTGAAGTTTCCCTACTAATCCATTTTAAACCGCTTCTTGCTCAAATCCATTAAATCGGTTTTCCTTCTTAACGGTCTGATAATATAAGTGTATTTGTATTCGCCATATTTCAGGGTATATTCGGGATGGGGACGAGCACCCCAGCTATCATCGCCACCAACACCTGTCTGCCCGCAATCAATATTTAATGATATAAAATCGCGGGGAGAAAGATCATTGGTATGCCTGTAATTTTTTTTAGTCCCCTGGTCAATGTCCTCAATAGTATAATTCAAAGCACTAAAACTTATTAATGAATCAGTTACGAACATCACTCCTTTTCCTTCATTATCTTGTAGAGCCAGCCATCGGACATCCGTTTTGTAACCATTCTCCTGTGGACGGATATACGGGAAATACTGATCGGCAACCGTACTTTCATAATAACCAGTAAAAGCGGATGTTTTTCTATCACGGTAATTTTCGTGGGGACCGCGCCCGAACCATGTTAGGTTGGAAAAACTGCCTGGAATTTCCAGGTTCATTCCAAAGCGAGGGAGTTCAGGTATTTCAAGTTCTTTTTCAATTAGCTCAACATGATTTTCAACCATATGTTCACGTTGTCTCTCTTTGTTCTGATAAGGAATAAAATGATTAGTTATTTCAATGTCACCATTGCCAAAAATCCTGTAAGTGCTCACATTATTCGCTTGAGCTTCCTCAAATCTTTTTATGATTTCAACCTGAACCTCATCTTTGCCTTTTTTCTTAACAGAGAACTTTTCAATATCCTTTTGCTTGCTTGCAGTCTTCCAAATATTACAACGTTTCTCCATTCCATTCCCAAAATCATTATCAGTTGGTGCTCTCCAAAAATTTGGGACAGGGCCTGTTTTTATCAGTTCATCTTCGTAATATTTATATGAACAAATTCTGCCAAAATCTTTATCAAAACTTATCCTGAAATTATTAGCAATGATATCAACAAAATTTTCATTCTCTGCTACCTTTAAAACAGAAAAATTATCGGTAAGGAATAGTTCTGTCTTTCTTTGGGAAGGCAAAGCAATTTGTTCCGATGCAATTTCAAACTCTTTGGGAATAAGATATGTTTCAAAAGTGGTTCTCATACTTAGATTCAGGAAATACTCAATGCCGGCTATCACTCTGAATTCATGAGGGAGAAGCATGATGGTTTTTGTTTGGTGCGGGGCAATATCCATATCCTCCAACCATCCTTCTTTTACTGTTTTGTTGTCAGCTTTAATTTCCCAGAAAAGTTTCAGGTTTTTCAGGTTAATAAAATCGTACATATTTTTTATTTCGATGGCATAGCCATTCATTACGGGTCTGAACTGAACATATTGATAAACTTTCTTAACTTCTGCAAGGGCAGGGTGGGCTGTCCGGTCTGGAGCAACAATTCCGTTAATACAAAAGTTTCCGTCACTTGGGACATCCTTTGGCCCGAAGTCGCCTCCATAGGCAAAGTAATCCACACCGTTTGTATCCTTTTTTAGCAATCCCTGGTCAACCCAGTCCCAGATGGACCCTCCCTGCAACTGATCGTATTTTTCAATCACATCCCAATAATCCTGAAGATTGCCTGTGCTGTTTCCCATAGCATGGGCATATTCACACAAGATCAACGGGCGTTCCTGAGGCATGGAAGCATATTTTTCGATGTATCCGATCGAGGCGTACATTGGACAATAGATATCCGTATTAGTTCCTAATAATGCTCGTTCATAATGAACCGGACGTGTTGAATCACGATCGTGTATCCATTTATAACAGGCAGAAAAATTTACACCATCCCCCGCCTCATTACCCATTGACCAAATAATAATCGAAGGATGGTTTTTATCTCTTTCAACCATTCTTTTAACCCGGTCGAGATGTGCATCCATCCATACAGTATCCTTTGCAAGACTATTTTCACCGTACCCTATTCCGTGTGATTCGATATTGGCTTCATCTATCACATACAAACCATATTTATCACATAGCTCATACCAGTAAGGGTCATTGGGATAGTGAGATGTGCGAACAGTGTTGATATTATTTTGTTTCATTAAAGTAATATCCTGTAATATAGATTCCTTAGAGATTACATGACCAGCAACAGGATCATGTTCATGGCGGTTAACTCCTTTTAGCAAAACCGGTTTGCCGTTTATGAGTAACTGTCCGTTTATTATTTCTGAGGTTCTGAACCCGATTTTATGACGTACCGTTTCAAGGGTTTTTTCGCCGGATTTTAGGGAAATAATTACAGTATATAGGTTTGGCGTTTCGGCTGTCCACTTTCCGGGATTAATAATTATTTCGTCAAACGATACGCTTGTCTTTTCTTTATTTGTAAAAACGACATTGCTTTTTTCTTTTATCATTGTTATTCCTGAAAAGTCAATGACCTCATACTCTACAGAAAGGTTCACCGGATGCGTATCTGAATAATTTTCCACATCAACGTCAAGTGTAAATAGTCCATCATTATAATCATTTATCAAACCTGCATTTACAAAAAAATCGCTGATAGCAACATTGGGTGTGGAATACAAGAACACATCCCGTTCAATTCCGCTTATACGCCAAAAATCCTGACATTCTAAGTATGCTCCATCCGACCAGCGATAAACCTGTAATGCGACGATATTATTTCCATCCTTTAGAAATTTCGTAATATTCCATTCTGCGGGAGTTTTACTTCCCTGGCTATAGCCGACATTTTTACCATTTATCCAAATATAAAAAGCTGATTTTACAGCTCCGAAATGTATAAATACCTGCCTGTTTTTCCAATCTTCCGGAATTGTAAAAGTCCTATGATATGAACCAATAGGATTATAATCGTGAGGCACAAAAGGCGGATCAGGTTCCTTAGTCCATTCATAAGGTTGATTTACATAAATAGGAATACCGTAGCCCAATAATTCCCAGTTTGACGGCACTTTAATATCATCCCAATTACTTACATCATAATCCTGTTTATAAAAATCGACCGGACGATCAGCAGGGTTTTTTACCCAATTAAATTTCCAGGTACCATTGAGTGATTTATAATTCGGGGAATCTTCATTCTTTTGTGATAAAGCATCTTCCCTGTTCGTAAATGGAATAAAGAAAGTATGGGCTTCTGCTTTATTTGTATTAAAAATCTTAGGGTTTTCCAGTTCTTTTGGAAATTCGATTTGAGAAAATGAGTTGAAAAATAAACAACCTAAGAAAACTGTAAAGAAAAATTTTTTCATTCTGATTTTTTAAAAATTTACCGGATAAAAATAATAAAGAATTCGTTACTTTTCAAAAAAGCCTCCTGGCATTAAATTCGGGAAGTCCTTTTTTCCTGATAAGCTCTGCAGTTTTCAATATATTATAATTAACAAACCTAACTTCAATTGATACTTCTTCCGAATCGTAAATCACGTATTTGGCGTTATTATTTCCATCTCTTGGCTGCCCGACACTACCTACACTGATGATGTACCTGTTTCCTTTTTCAAGTTTATATTTTTCGTTCGTCAGGTTTTGTAATTTTATTGTCTTTCCATTATAGCTATACATAATAAGCAGGTGAGTATGGCCAACAAAGGCAATTTGTTCATTATAAGTGTTAAAAAGACTCTCGAATTCTGTGTCACTGTGATAAACTATATATTTTGTAATTGAATCGGGTGGCGAGCCATGAATAAATAAAATTTTATCCTGAGTTAACTTACAGGGTAAATCATGTAAATAATTTAAGGAATTATCAGTGATTAAAGTTTTTATGATGTTAATAGATTCCTTTGCAATATTGTTCATCCGGTTAAAGGCTTTATCATCCCATAAGGCAAGTTCATGGTTACCCATCACCGATATTATTTTCCGTTCTTTTATCAGGTTAATCGTTTCTTCAGGCTGCGGTCCGTACCCAATAATATCGCCTAAGCAAAATATTTTTGCTATATTTTGATCATTGATGTCAGATAAAACGCATTTCAGAGCTTCATAATTTCCATGTATATCGCTAATAATAGCTGTTCGCATGGTGATATGGATTGTATTCTTGTTAGTTCAATATTGAAAAAAAAAAGAAATATAAACATTTTTAGTGAGAATATTTCAATCTCATCAAAAAATTATCCCTGATAAAGTATTTTATATTGCGTAATTACTGTAATTTTTTACTTTATTAAACCGTTAACTTAAAATATGCAACCGTATTCTGATTTATACTTGACAGCATTTGTTTATTATAGTACTTTTGTTTTTGTATTGCAGTTCATTATAAATCTTTAATTTTTTAATACCGTTTAAATTAATTACCAACATGAAAAAACTAAATCTTATAAAAAAACCGGTCTTGCAAACATGTTTCTTAATTTTAGGCTTTTTTATCATTGCCGGATTTAATTCATTGCAAGCAAAAAAACTAAGTGCATTTCTGTCGTATTCAACTTTATATTCTCCTGAAACCGGACCTTACATCGAGACTTATCTGGCAGTGGCTGGAAATAGTGTGGAATTCATAAAAAATGATAACGATAAATTCCAGGGATCAATCCAGGTGATTTTACTTTTCAGGAAGGGGGAAGAAATCGTAAACTTTGATAAGTATGAGCTTTTCAGTCCTGAATTGGATGATACCTTAAATATCAACTTTAATTTTATTGATCAGCAACGCTATTCATTGCCAAATGGAAATTATGAATTTGAAATACAGATATGGGATAAAAATAATGAAGAAAAACCTTTTATCAACCTGCAACCATTAATCATTGATTTTCCTGATGATAAAATAACAATTTCAGGAATTCAGCTTGTTGAATCTTATTCAAAAGCCGAGGAAGATGGAATTCTGTCAAAAAGCGGTTATGATTTAATTCCATATATTGTAAACTACTATCCCGAAAATGTTAATAAAATCATTTTCTATGCTGAAATATATAATACTGAAAAGGTTTTTGGGGAGGGAGAAAAGTACCTTCTTTCTTATTATATTGAAACCCTTGAAAAAGGCAAACCGCTTCCAAAATATATTAAATATAAAAAAGAAACCGCAGCTACTGTAAATATTCTTTTCAGAGAATTCGATATTACAAATCTCCAGTCAGGTAACTATTTTCTGACTATCGAGGCACGAGATAAGCAAAATAACTTATTAGGGTTAAATAAAATATTTATTCAAAGAAGCAATCCTCGAATTAAACTTAAACTTGATGATATTGCTCAAGTCAATATTGAAAACTCTTTTGTCGGAAATATGACTAATACCGATTCCCTTAAAGAGTTTATACGGTACCTCGAACCAATTTCGACCGCGCAGGAGAAAAATTTTGCGAATGTACATTTAGCCTCATCTGATCTTAAAACCTTACAAAAGTTTTTTTATAAGTTTTGGCTTGAACGGAATGAATTAGAGCCTGAAAGAGCCTGGCTGTCCTATCTGAACGAAGTGAATAAAGTTAATTTTGCTTACACTACACTAATAATGAAAGGCTATGAAACCGACAGGGGCATGGTTTATTTAAAATACGGACCGCCAAATGCAATTTCTGAAAGTTATAACGAACCTGCAGCTTACCCTTATGAAATCTGGCATTATTACGAATTAGAAAACGGACAAAGAAATAAAAAATTTGTTTTCTTTACACAAGACTTAGTAACCAATAATTTTACTTTGTTACACTCCGACGTTACCGGAGAGCTTTCAAACTACCGTTGGCAATACATATTGTTTAGACGGGTTGACCCAGGTTTTGATATCGACCAGGAAATTGTTCCTGAGTCGTGGGGAGACAATTCAAGGAAGTATTTCGACTTGCCAAGATAAAAGTTAAAACCGGATGATCATATATTATAATGTAATAACTGCCATAATCTGGCTGGTTTCAAAGCTCCCGTTTCCTTTGTTGTATTTAATTTCAGATGTTCTTGCCTTTAAACTGTATTATATTTTCAGATACAGGAAAAAAGTAGTCTTTCAAAACCTCCGAAATTCATTTCCTGATAAACCGGAGAAAGAAATTAAGGAAATAGCAAAAAAGTTTTACAGGAATTTTGCCGACCTTATTATTGAAGTAGTAAAAATAAGAAGCATTACAAAGAGTCAGTTGATTAAAAGAATTCAATTCACAAATTATGATTTAATTGATGATTTATATAAAAAGAAAAAAAGCATTATTGTAACTATAGGGCACTGCGGCAATTGGGAATGGATGACGATAGTGCTGGGTATGATAAGTTCGTACCGGATATTTGGTATTGTAAAACCTTTGAACGATCCTGATTTTGAAAAATACCTGCGAAAACTCAGGTTAAAATTCAATATTAATGGAGGGCTTATTTCATTTAAAAGCACATTTAGAACAATGGTAAAGCAAAGACATGATTTAACTATAAATATCTTTGCAGGCGACCAAACGCCGACTAAGGATGAAATTAATTACCGGACGCAATTCCTCAACCAGGAAACCCCGGTGTTTCTTGGGATTGAAAAAATAGCCAAATCACTCGATTTTGCTGTGGTGTTTTTTGATATTCAAAGAAGGAAGAGAGGATTTTACGAGGTTGATATTTCCCTTATCGAAGAAAATCCACAAGCAACTGCGGATAATGAAATCACGGAGAAACATGTTAAGATGCTTGAAAAAACAATTATTGATAATCCTGATAACTGGCTTTGGTCGCACCGCAGGTGGAAACATAAACGGGAATAAAATCCGGCTTCATCCGAACAGCCTGATAATTCAGCAATTAAACAATTCAACAATCCTCACTCGCTATTCGCATCCTTAACACATCTGAACCCCACCGTTGCATTTCTCTCAAAACCGGGTGATACCCGCAAAAGCATCTGAGTTTTATTGAGCGGTTGCGGACCTCCTTTTACATACCACCAGCTTGATGTCGGATTGTAATAGCTTCCGCCACGCATAATGACGAAATAATAACTGCCGTTGTCGTAAATGTCGTTGGTTAACTGCCATACATTGCCCACCATGTCGGCAACACCAAAAGGACTTACTCCATCCGGGAATTTATTTACAGAAGTTAATTTATTAAGCCCGACATTACATTTTGTCGAATCCATTTCATTGCCCCAGGGATATAATCTATCATCAGCACCCTGCGCTGCATATTGCCATTCGATTTCAGTTGGAAGACGTTTGCCCGCCCATTTTGCATACGCCTGTGCATCTTCATAACTCACATAAACAACCGGGTAGTTTTTCTTTCCTTTAGGATATTTGCCGTCTGTCCAGTGTTTTAAAAAGTTATCGGTGTCTTTCGGTATGTAACCAGTTGATTCAATAAAATCATAAAACTGGTTATTGGTTACAGGGTATTTATCTATGTAGAACTTCCTTATATTTTGTCTTTTCAAACTGTCATATTCCGGATAAGGAATGAAATTCCATCCCATGTCCATCTTAAAGTTAAAATTTCCGCCTTGTATTTCCGCCATTCCATCGGGTGGTTTCTCAACAGGTTCCGTCCGATTGACCTTGCTGATCAATCTTGGTGTTCCGGGTTTAAGAAAAACCACCCTCTCATCTAATAATTCATTTTCTTTAAAAAGCTGAATAACGAATTTGCCTTCATATCTTCCGAATAAATCATACAGTTTTAAATTTAACGGAAATTTATTGAATTCAAAATATAGTCCCTCATAAGAAGGATTTCCTGCCCAAATAATTAATTTATCGCCGGATGTAGCATCAATGAACAAGGAATCAATCACAAGTTCAACATCCAGAAGATTTGGAAATTCAGCCACACAATCAACATTTCCTTCACTTCTCGTTCCGAGAAATGATTTGTCGAAGGCTTTTGTTGTAACAGGAATATAAGTTATTCCTCCGATAGTATCGGGAGTTAATTCCCTGTGATGCCAAAGGCTTATGTAATGTGTGTTAGAATCAGGATTAATTTCAAACAAAGGCGATGAATATCCTTCGGCGATAAGACTGTAAACAGTGTAAAGGGTTTTATTTTTTGCCGGAAATTTATTTACCCAAATACTGTCATTTAAAGTTGGGATCAGAGGCGTCCATTCATAACTGTTAAAAGCTTCTGTGTTTTCTCTAAGGATTTTAGTTGTTCTTCCGAGATATTTTAATTCTTCCTCCATCCACTCAGGTCTGCCTGGTGCAAAGGTGTTTAGCTCTGTACCGTATCCGTTAAAAAAAGAAATGTCTACTTCCCTGTGAATTCTTCCCTGGCTTAACTGACAAACGCGGAAAATAGCAAAATCAGGTTTTATCAGTTTATTGAGATTTAATAGAGGCGGCATATAGATAGCATCGTGAACCCTGCCGGAGATGATGCCGGGCATATCTTTTGTTACAGCCATACCTTCAGAATACATGATAACGCCTGGCTTTATGCTATCAGCGGCACGCTGAAGCTCAATGCTTGAGCTTCCTTTACAATCGAGCACTACGCCATCAGCATCAACTGCCCGAATCAGCCTTGCCATTCCTTTGTAAGGGTCTTCATTCCGTGTGCTTTTATCCCAGGGATTATAAGCTATGAAAAACTTAGTGCCGTTTTGTTTTGCCCATTGCGATAGTTCTTTCAATTTATCCAGTCCTCCGGGCAAATCTCCATACAGATCCCATTGATTTCGCTGATCAACACCCAGTGTGGGCCAGGTTGGCCAAATACCGAAAACATCATATCCTCCGAATAATTCCTTCCCTGCTTTGAGGAACTCTTTGAAATTGTATCCTCCCGATTGTTGGTCATAGAACTTGTGATCCCAGGCAAACTGCAAAATCATCAGGTAATCATGCCTGATCCATTCAAGGTCTTCTCTTTCATAAAGCGTGTCATCGAATTCTTCCAGATCATACAGGTATCTTTCCCGGAACATAAGCTTTAACCCGTTCTGCCATTCACCTGAAAATTCGTCAAGGTATATTTCATAATTTACTTTTCCATTTGGATATAATAATGTTTTATAACGCCTCTTTTTGCCATTTTTCACTTCTTTTCTCCTTGCAATAGCACAAAGAGATTTTTCTTCATTAAGTTCAAATGAGCAATATCCCATTTCCCAGGCATTATCGGGAAGGATCACTCCAACCGGTACTAAACCGGGACGGAACAGCTTTGTTCTTGCTAATGCCCAGGGACCTGTTCCTATAATATAAATTTTATCTTCCGACTGCCCGAAAGGAATAAGGTTTTCAATGATGATTGTATCATTTGTATTGTTTGATAAAGTAATAACTGTTTTGTTTCCCGGCGAGAACAGACTATCAATAATAAAACTCACATTAAGCTTATTATTTTTCGTAAAATGAAACAGGTTTGTAGTATCGTCACATACAATATTTTTTGACGAGTATAAAGAATCATCCACAAGGCAGGAAAAAAGCGGAACTGGAGTTGATAAGCTTATTTCATTATTTTCAGCATCAAAGAATTTATTAATTACAAAACCTTGAGTTGTGTCTGTTTGCATATATTGAGCATGGATTTTATAAGAAAAAAAATGAACTATAATGAAAAGTATAATACAGAGTTTTGGGTTGGTTTTCATAAAATAGTTCATATTGTGTTTGCAAATATACAAAAGTTTTACCATAGTTAAATACATAATGAATCGACAAGGAGAGTCCTATCATAAAATCTTAGTAACTTTCGCTAATGAGAAGCTAAATAATTTCTAAATCGGGATGCCTGGATTTTTTGCGAAGAATTAGGTAAAAAATTTAATATTCTATTGGTTCTCTGCTAGTATGCCTGATACGCAAAATCTGAATGAAGTCATCTGTTATTTTGTAAGCTATTCGATAACTATATATCCGAATCAAGGGTTGAATTTCAACTATATTTGAAAATCAAGGAGTTAAGAAATCGTATGTCCTTTTAAATATAATTTCAACTTTGTAAAACACTAAGTATCAGGCATGATTTTCAACCCTTGATTCGGATTATATACTATAAATGCTCTGTAAGTTCCCGAATTGTTTTTTTTAAACCTATCTTGTGCAAACATATATGGATTATCTGGTAACTTTCGTATTGTTGATAATATCTTTTCTTTTACTTTTTGAGCACTTTGTACAGAATCATCACTTATATAATCATATATATCTTTTAAATGATCTGATGCATGTTTATCCCAAATAATCTTCAATTTTTTTTTTACCATTCCTTTGACTCTTTTTCAATTTCTTCATGGGATATATAAAGCCCTTGAGATATTCTGGCTTCTGCTGCATCTATTTCATTATTATATTGCTCTACACTAATCCTGTTAGTTCGATTAACAAATGATTTTATCAAAAGCAATATCGATTCTTTTTGATCTTTGGTTAGCAATTTAAAATAAGTATTAAATTCTTGATTTATAACTTGTTCGCTCATAATATCATTTTATATTTATTTTTATTACAAAGATATAACATTTAATTCATTTTACCTGATATAAATCTTTGCAGTAACTGCATTGGCTGAAGTTACTACCCTGACAAGATAAAAGGTATTTACTTCATGCACAGGGATTACATTTAAACCGGGTTCAATATTTTTTCTTGCGCTCTCTTGTCCTATGATATTGTAAACTGAAATATAGCCATCACTAGAATTTAGATTATTTACATAGATATTGTGTTCATTCGACCATATCTTTATATTACTTGCTTCATATTCCTGGAAACATAACGGAGTAAAATGAATTATGAACCTGTCAGGATCATCACCGGTTGTAAAATTAAAAGTATAAGAATCAACAAGCAGGTCAGTGAAAGTGCCTGTAAACAAATCTTCAAGCATAACATCAACAAAATCGCTTGTTTCAATAGCTTCGATAGTAAAAATACCGGATTGCCCACAAGCGAAATATAACGGAATCGCTGATAACTCAGGTGAGCAATTAATGGATAAATCATCCTCTACGGCTTTTGTGTAAAGCTGTGGCACACCTGGTGATTCGGTAAATAGTTTATAAGCATCCCATTTACTGTCAAATCCAGGTGTTGAGCCTTCTTTGAACCGGATATAAGTGAGATCAAAAAGATGATTTTCATGATTCGAAACTTTAAAGGCTAACAATTTCTCACCGGGTCCTAACTTTTTTGTACTGATAGAATCATGCACCCTTTCATTTCCCGTAAAGGTTAAAACCCCATCTCCCGTAGCCTTCACAAAGAAACCCTGTGCCGGAGGTATGTTTGGCCCGATACCGCCTGCCCACGACCAATAGCTATCCGACCATCCATTTTTGAAGTAAATGGCCTGTTCCAGGTTGGCCGGCCAGGGTATTAGTCCCGGATCAACGTAGCTTGGGTAAGGATTTCCCAATAAATTATATCCTGAAGTGTTTGCAGTAAACGGAATGCTGTATGAACCGGCATGTAAATCAGTTACAGGGCCGGAGAATTCTATGATAGTTCCCGTACTTGAACCAGGGCAGGTATCAGGAAAATTCTGGTTTAGTTTAATACTCCAGCCTTCCATTGGATTGATGAAAGCGGGTGGTGAAACAGGATTGCATGAATCACCGGTTGAAAGTATCTCCCATTCATCCAGACTCTCGTCCCAACGATTTACATAATAATCCAGGATATCTTCTGTGTTGAAACCATCCAAAGGAGAAGACAGATTGTGCCATGAATTTATATTCCCTGTTAGCCCATTAATATCGGTGTTTTTTTTAAATGTAAAAGTGCCGTTACCAAATATTGAAGATGCGTTGAGATTTATCAGTGAACCACAAGAACCTGATTTTCCACTATTAATAATAAATACTCCTTCATTTGTAAACAATCCGTTAGTAGTTAAATCACCACCCGGAGCAATTGTCAGGGAAGCATTAGGATGAATAGTTAAGGAAACGGTTAATGCTCCCGGAAAATAAATAACTGGAAAAGGGGCTGTGCTCATATCAGAAATATGTACATCATCTCCAGCAGAAGGTATGGAGCCCAAATCCCAATTGCCCGGATTAAACCAGTCATCATCTATTGCGCCTGTCCAGATATTTTGTGGTATTGGTGTTCCTCCATCAATTAATGTTAGTGAAAACTGAGCAAGTGTTTCTGTCCACATTGCAGTCATACCTTTTTCAGGATAACTATGAACACCTTTATTAGTTCCCCAAACGAAATAAGGATAGTTGGGATAGCCGGTATAATAAAATTCGATAATACAAAATACTTCACCTGGTGCAGGATATACATTCATACCCATTAAACTCATCCATGTCAAAATAATTTCACCAGGTGCATAGTTGAGGTTATTCATCCATTCATAAAACGGAAAGTTTGTATTTGGATATGTAACATTCAAGGGTGTTAATACAGTCTCATTAAATTCAAAATAAAACTGCAATGTTGCAACGCCATCATCAATTGCATCAATAGTTACAGGAAAAAAAACTGAGCCCGCGGGCAACCCAGCCCCTAAAGCGGGTACACTGAGTGTTGCAGTTTGTCCAAGAGTTAAACTTAAACTAATTAACAGCATGCCAAAAAATAAAATTATTTTTTTCATTTGATATATACTTTTTCGGTTACTATATAACTGTTAGTTAGTACTTTTACAATATAGAAGGTGTTGATTACTTTTGTCGGAATAATGTTCAATCCTGCTTTTATGTTTGTTCTTATTATTTCCTGTCCAATCAGGTTGTAAACAACAATACTACCTTCTAAGCCATTGGGAATATTTATATAGATATTATGATCATTCGACCATATCTTTTTTATATTACTTGCTTCATATTCATAGAAACCTACCGGAGTAAAATGAATTATGAACCTGTCAGGATCATCACCTGCTGTATAATCAAAAGTATAGGAATCAATAAGCAGGTCAGTGAGAGTGCCTGTAAATATATCTTCCAGTCTTATATCAGTAAATTCACTTGTTTCAATAGCTTCGATAGTAAAAATACCGGATTGACCGGAAGTAAATGCTAATGGAACGAATAGAGTTTCGGGCTGCGTATTGATTGACAGTATGTCATTTACTGCTGAAGTGTATATCTGGGGTACTTCCGGTACGGTTGATAAAAGTTTATAAGCGTCCCAGACTTTGTCAAATTGAGGTGTTGCCTCATTCAGGAACCTGATGTGAGTAATATCATAATAGTCATTACCTGTGGCAGTGGCTTTTAAAGTAACCAAATCCTCAATTTCAGATTTAAACCAGGGTAACTCCGTATCATGTATCCTTTCATCGCCTGAGAATGTCATAGTTCCGTTTCCAATGGCATTTACAAAAAAGCCCTGAGTAGGCGGAATATTAGGACCAACACCTCCTGCCCAGGTAAAATATGTACTTAACCTGCCATCCCACAGATAGATGGATTGATTAAGATTTTCCGGCCAGGAAATTAAACCAGGGTCAATGGAACAAGGATACGGATTGCCAAGCAGGTTCCATCCTTCAAAAGTATTTCCAGGTGTGAAAGTAAATGGAACGGAATACGTTCCGGAATGTAAATCGGTAGTCTGCCCTGTAATTTCAATTGTTTCACCGGTACCAAACCCGCAATTTGAAATATAATCCGGGTCAAGTTTAATACTCCAGCCTTCCATAGGATTTAAAACAACAGGAGGATCGGCAGGTGTACACGGAATATTTCCCTGTATGACCTGGTACATTCCATTAAATTCATCCCAATTATTGATAAGATAATCAGGTATATTATCAGAGTAAAACCCCTGTATCGGAGAAGATAAATAATGCCAGTCGAATGGATCGGTTGAAGGACTGCTGTTTGTAATGTGGCGGTCAAATTCAAAGGTACCGGTACCGTCAATGCCCCCCAAATTTATGAATGAACCTGAGTGTCCCATATTGTCACTTTGAATTTGCAATAACCCATCATTTATGAAAAGTTCATTAATTGTAAGGCTTGCTGAAGGTGACAGGGTAATTATGCCATTATTCATAATGGTTATTTTTTTGGCAATTATACTTGCATTATCAATAACAGGATAGGCAATATTGGTTATTCCGGGAATTAATATGTCATCTTCTTCTGTTGGGACAGTTGAAAAACTCCAGTTTCCGTATTCAAACCAGTTATCGCTTATGTTTCCTGTCCAGATATTATCTCCAATAGAAGTTCCACCTACACATCCGTTAATAAAAATTAAATCACAATTACTGTTTCCTAAATTCATATTTCCGAATAAATTCAAAACTGAAGTCCCACTATTATAGTTAAATACCAGTTCAATTAATACTTCAGGTGGATTCATCTGAATTGATCCACTAAAGCTTAAATATGTTATTACAATGGTATTTTCTGAATAAAAGGTGATCATCCATTCATAAAAGGGATAGTTCGGATTTGGGCAATTGTAATTACCGGTTGGTGTTAAGACGCCGGAGTTATAAATAATAATAAATTGTGCTGTTGATAACCAACAACAATCACCATTACAATCAATCACACTTAAGGGCACAGTAACAGTAGAACCCGGGTTGGGAATTTGTGGTAATTCAAATGTTGCTGATTGTGCTTGTAAAACATTCGTTCCGATAATTAACAGGCTTAAGAGTGAAAGTGTTCTTTTCATATCACAGGTTTTAAATTAGGATTTTTCACAAATATATGAAAAAAAACTAATCTTAATGCAAAGATTAATAGGTTTTTTTATCAAACTTATAACAAATAACTTACGAAGTGAAGCAAGTCCGTAGGATAACATATAACCATTAACATTGCACATTCTGAAACATTACCTTACCAACACAAAGATTTGTTATAGAATTTAATTATTTTTGGCTCTGTAAATAAAATCAGAATGTCATTAGATACAACAATTGAATTAGAAAATATATCGGTTTTTCAAAGGGAGATACTGGTATTATCTGAAGTAAACCTGAAAATAGAAAAGGGGGAATTTGTTTATTTAATTGGTAAAACCGGCAGCGGGAAAAGCAGCCTGCTCCAGATCATCTATGCCGATTTACCTTTAAAAGAAGGTTCGGCAGTGGTTGCAGGACATGATCTGAGTAAAATAAGAAATAAAGAAATACCTTTTTTGCGCCGGAAGCTGGGAATCATTTTCCAGGATTTTCAACTACTCACCGATAGAACCGTTGCCGAAAATTTGCATTTTGTGATGAAAGCCACAGGATGGAAAGATAAACGTAAGATGCAGGAACGCACACAGGATGTTTTGGATAAAGTAGGTTTGGGTACAAAGGGATTCAAAATGCCACACCAGTTGTCGGGTGGTGAACAGCAAAGGGTTGGAGTTGCGAGAGCATTGGTTAACGATCCTGAGATAATTCTGGCAGATGAGCCAACCGGAAACCTGGACCCTGAAACATCAAAAGGAATTATGAAGCTTTTATTCGATATCGGTAAAACGGGGCGAGCGGTTTTAATGGCTACACATAATTATACTCTATTCAAGGAGTTCCCTGCAAGAACATTAAAATGTGAAGATGGGAAAGTGGTTCCGGAAGGATTGACTATTGATTATTGATTCTTGACACGAATTACACGAATTAACACAAATATATTTTGCTTTACCTCCTTTTTTCTTTATTCGTGAAGATTTACATTTAACTTACAACAAATAACAAATAACGAATAACTTATAACATGTTTTAGCCCCCTATTATCCAAACACTCCCTGAATTAATTTTTCAGCATTGGTTTCGTTGGAATAGTACTTGTTCAGGGTTTTTTCTCTGAGGGAAATCTGGTCTTCTTCAAAGTTTCGTTTGAAAAGCGTTTTTAATTTTTCTTTTAGTTCGGCAGGTGTATTCCCAATCTCACAAAGATTATTTAGATTAGTGCCATTAAGCATTTTGTCGTTTACAAGGCAATACCTTCCTTTATAAAGAGTGTTAAGCAATTTCAGCTTAAGCCCGGTTGCCTGGGAAGTAACAAGAATATTAACATGTGCATTGCGAATCAGGTCGAACATCTGTTCATCATCAGGATTGGCAATGATCTTAACATTTAAATGTTCCGAAGAAAGTTTCTGAATATATTGCGGAGGTTTCATGCCTGCAACTACCAAAGGTATATTCAGATCATTAAAAACCCCGTTGATCAGGTAAGAAACGGCATGTGCATTTTCAGGTACTTCAATATTGCCATTGTACAGGGCATAGTCTCCATTGCCTGTTTTGGATTCAACTTTTTCATTGGCGTGAAAACTCGGGAGATACTCAACTTTGTTTTCAGGGAAGTGTTTTCCGAGATATTCAGTGTCTTTTTGTGAAACTACAAGCATAAGGGAAGCATGTTTCAGGACTTTCTGATATAAACGTAGCTTGATACTGGCAAACAGAAAATACAGTTTGTTGAAAGTTTTTTTATCAGCTCTAAAAAGGTTAAAGTAGTACAGGTGTTCGATATTGCTTTCCCTGTATATTTTAAAACGATTTTTTAATCTTTTATCGTTTATATAATAACAACTGTGTAATCCTTCAAAAAGGATCGGATAGTCGTCTTTCAGTAAATTATTTATCAGCTTCTCCGAACGCCGGCTCGAAACGATGTAAGGTTTCAGAGATAAAGCTGATATTAACCCCAATATCCTTGGATAATAAAAAACCTTCTCACAATATTTTTTTAACTCATCGTTTCTATCCCGACCATTATATTCATAACAATGCAATATGATTTTAATACCTTTCTTATGAAGTGCTTTAATCTTGTAAAATACATCTATAACGCCACCGTAGTTTGGCGGATACGGTATGTCGAAAGAAACGATATGTAAATACTTGTCAGGCATATTGCTTATAAACATCTGCTATTATTTTCTCTTCCTTTTCCCAGCATAACTCTTCGGCTGCAAACTTAATATTTTCTTTCCGGATTTTTAATTGTGCTTCGTTTTCTGTCATCTGCCGGATTTTCGAAGCTATATGTTTTGGGTCATGGTTCTCAATAGTATCCCCGATTTTATATTTTTCTATAATTTTTTTTACTTCCACCATGGGCGATGCCAAAACCGGAATGCCGGCATGTATGTAATCGAATAATTTGTTTGGAAGACTGTATCTGTAATTCAGATTGGTGTCTTTATCTAATGTAAGACCGATATCAGCATTGGCGGTGTAATGAAATAACTCGTCAATAGAAAGTTTCGGAATAAACCTGATCTTGTTTTGTAAATTCAGTTTTGCCGATTGTTTCTTTAAATCCTCAATTACATCTCCTCCGCCGATGATAAGCAAAAGTATGTTTTCGAGATATTGCATGGATTGGATCAACTCTTCAGCGCCACGTTGAATATTAATGCCCGAACCTTGTAACAGGATAATTTTTTTATCTTCCGGAAGTCCCAGTTCTTTTCCGGATTTTATTTTGGTAATTTTTTTTATCATAGGAACATTCCTGACCACGTTAACATCAATTCCATATTTTTTTTTGTAAACACCGGCAATGGATTCGCTCACAGTAAAAACATCTTTTAACTTCGGGAAAATCCATTTTTCGATGCTTTCCCAAATGCCTTTAACGAATTTCCTGTTGACTACTTCGGGAGTTTCCGTGAAATATTCGTGGCTGTCGTAAACAATATGGATACGTTTGAATTTATGTATCAGGAAATTAGGTAAGAGTGTATCAAGATCGTTTGAAACCAATAAATCTGCTTTATTAAAAAGAAGAAAAAAGAACAACCTGGTATTGTATTCTGCATAGAAAAACGGACCTTTTTTAAATAAAAGTTTCATACGGTGCGTGTTGTAATTTCTTTTATCAAGAGGCAGGCTGTCTCTTTTTTTTCTTCCTATAAGCATTACATCAAATCCCAATCTTACTAAAGTGTTGCATGTCTTATCAACTCTTTGGTCAGTTATTAGATCATTTATTACCGATACTATTGCTTTTTTCAATAATAACCCTGTTTTATCCGGCGAAAATAATAAATACTTAAATTAACTCTTTCTTTATATCTTTGGGACGATGGAAATTTTGAAAGACTATTCATTAAAATCACTTAATACCTTCGGTTTAAATGTAGATGCAAAATATTTTATTAGGGTTGCTTCATTGGTTGACATAAGGGAAATAGATAGATTTATTAAAATTAAGAAATTGCCTTATTTATTCATTGGAGGTGGAAGCAATGTTCTTTTTACAAAGAATTTTAACGGACTTGTAATAAAAATCGACCTTAGAGGTATTGAAATAGTTGATGAAGATGCCCGACATGTTTTTGTGAAAGCTGCGTCCGGTGAAAACTGGGATGAATTTGTCCGGTATTGTGTAAATCATAACTATGTAGGAATTGAGAACCTTTCGCTGATACCCGGTAGCGTTGGCGCCAGCCCTATCCAGAATATCGGGGCGTATGGCGTTGAGATGAAAGATTTTTTTTATGAAGTTGAATTTTATGATTTAACTGATGGTTCGGTAAAGAACTTTAAAAAGGCAGATTGTCATTTCGGATACAGGAGCAGTATTTTTAAAAATGAATTAAAAGGAAAAGTTGTTATACTTTCTGTTACCTTTCGTTTAAATAAAAAGCCATTTTTTAAAACAGATTACGGAGTAATTAAAGATGAGTTAAAAAAGCTTGGCGTGAAGGAGTTAGCCGCTAAGGCTATCCGTGAAGCCGTTATCAACATCCGACGCAGAAAGCTCCCCGATACGGAAATAATTGGCAATGCAGGGAGTTTTTATAAAAATCCGGTTGTAACAGCAGAAAAGCATAATGAGATAAAATCAGCATTTCCGTCACTTGTTTCATTTCTACAATCCGATGGCACTTATAAACTTGCAGCCGGTTGGCTAATAGAACAATGCGGATGGAAAGGCAAAAGGATACAGGATGCAGGTGTGCACGATAAGCAGGCATTGGTGCTTGTAAATTATGGGAATGCAACAGGTGAGGATATCCTGGAATTATCTGAAAAAATTAAATCATCAGTGTTTGAAAGGTTTGGAGTTGAATTGGAAAGGGAGGTGAATGTAGTGTAGATTTACGAGTTACGATTTACGATTTACGAATTTAGATTTTAGATTTAAACCTTCCAGAGTTCGAATCCCGATAGTTATCGGGATGGAAGAGTCTGCGTAAACTGTACATTTTGTTTTAGTGATTTACTGGCATTTTTTTCTCGCCACAAAGACACTAAGACACAAAGGTTCACGAAAAATTGTACAAAAATATAGCCCCAAATATCTAAAGATTAAGAAGTCAAAAGAAATATACAACCAGTCATTATTATTTATATCTTTGTGTAATAAATTTAAAAGAATTAGCAATGCATACTATTAGGTTACGTGTAAATGATAAAATATATGCCAATATAATGTGCTTTTTAGGAAGGTTTAATAAAAGTGAAATTGAATTAATTACTGAGAACAATGAATATCTTTCAATTCAGAGTTATTTAAAGGAAGAGTTAAATGAAGTGAAAGAAGGAAAAGCAAAGTATTATTCAATAGAGGAAGTTGAACATAGTCTGGAAGAAGTAATCGAAAAATATGAGGATAAAGATTAAAGATTCTTTTTAATCTTCCAAATAAAACAAAATACTCACATAATCCACCACCTCATTCGATGGCATCACTTCGCCGGAATGACCGATTTTCAGAATTTTTACTTTAGGTGTATCAGATACAAGTTTTGAATATTCGATTAATGCCATAATAGGCCCATACCCGCAAACACTGATGTTTTTTTCCAGTACTTCTTTGAAAACGCCTTCGGAGTTTAACTTCAGTATTTCACCTATTACAAAGCTGTCAAGTCTTTTCCCTTCCTGGGGATGAACGTAATGCGAGAAGTCGGAAGAAGCAATGATGCATATTTTTTTATTCAGAATGTTGTTTGCTTTAAAAATAGCTTCTGCAATTCTTTTTGCATTCTTTGGATTTTGACTTGTCAGTGTAACAGGCACGATTTTAAAATCGTAATTGAGAGCATTTTGTAACATAGGAACCATCACTTCCCCCGAATGCTCGAATTTATGAGCGTTCTCCGATTCCGAAAAATTCAGGAAATCATAAAAATCTTTATCCACTTCTACATTACCAAAAGGAGTTTCCCAGTAATCGTTCTCATCAAGCGCAATATCAGCACCATATCCTGTATGATTCGGATTGATAATAAAAAAAGTATCGAATTGCTCTTCGGAATCCTTCAATATTTCAAAGAAATGTATTGCCTGGTACGCAGAGAACATATAGCCGGCGTGTGGCACAATGGCTCCAATGATTTGCTTTGTGCTCAATGTTCTGTCAATATTTGTTTTTTCCTTTGCAAGGATTTCTGAGAGCATATCAGAAATTTCCTTCTTTGTGCCGGGATAAAATCTTCCGGCAACGGCTGGTTCTCGGATTTTCATTTTATATAACTTAAAGTTTTATAAAGCGTTTTGAAATACTTCCTTTATCTGAATTCAATATTATAAAATAAACACCTTTTTTCAGGCGAGAACAGTTAATTCTAATTGCATTACTTTTATATTCAGGTATTATTGTAATATCTCCTATAACATTTCTTCCGAATAAATTAAAAGCGTGAATACTGTATAAAGTTATGTGCGATGAATTTAATTTGATAAATAATTGTTCATTAGTGGGATTGGGGTATAAGATGAAATTATTTTTTAAAGAAATTTCGTTATGAATATTCAGTAATACCGGAGTTCCCCATTCTTCTGTGCCTTTTTTATAGTATATCATTGAATCCACACTACTTGAAGCAGCTATAAAATAATAGTCACTATAATAAGCACATCCGCATCCGTCAACATATCTTTTATGTATAAAGCCATTTCCTATCATAATATTTTTAATGCAAATTTTTCTTCCGTTATATAGTTCAGGGTTATAAATTACCGTATCTCCTTCAGTGAATATTATTGAGTCAGGGTTTGAAATGATTAATGAATCAATTAAGTTCAAATAAATAGTATCAATAGGTGTAGGTGGAGTGTTGTTAAAATCATACTGAATATAATCCGCTTTGTAAGTATAATTTATTTTTTCAGTTGTAACTGATTTTTCAAGAATTACTTTTCTTTCAATATAATAACTTGTATCATTAAAAATAGAATTAGTTTGATAATACTTGAATTGAAATTCATCCCCAACGTCAAAGTCATAAATTTCGCCTAATGTTGAAAAATCCTGACTTATACTGAAATTTGAGATGAATACAGCTAACAATGTTAAAATAAGATATATTCTTTTCATAATTAATATTTTTTAAAACCCAAAGTTAATAAAATTATCACAATATATAAAGAATATTAATATTTTAGCAGATGATTTTTTAGTCATTTTATCCCGAATCCCGAAACTTCGGGACGGGATTAGTCATTTAAATTATTTAAATATGTTTAACGCAAAAGTTTATACCGAAAGAAGAAACCGCCTCAGAGCACAATTGGGAAGCGGTTTGATTTTAATTCCCGGAAATGCCGAAGCTTCCTACAATTATCCGGCAAACACATATCATTTCAGGCAGGACAGTAATTTTTTATACTTTTTCGGACTTGATCATCCTGATCTGGCAGGTGTAATTGACATAGACGAAAACAAGGATTATATTTTCGGTAACGATGTTGACATGGACGACATTATCTGGATGGGACCTCAGCCCTTAATGAGTGACCAGGCTGCAAAAGCGGGTGTTGAAAATACGGCGCCGCTCAATGCTCTTTCCGATTTTATAAATAACGCAAAATCAAAAGGAAGAAAAATCCATTACGTGCCTCCATACCGCGGAGAAACATATATGCAATTAGAAAATTTGCTTGGTTTACCTGTTTCTGAAATAAAGAATAATGTTTCAGTTGAATTGATCAGGGCGATTGTGAAACTCAGGGAAATTAAAGATGAATATGAGATTGCTGAGATAGAAAAAGCTGTTGACATTGCTTACCAAATGCACACTACGTCCATGAAAATGGCGAAACCCGGAGTAGTGGAAAGAGAAATTGCAGGCGCTATCGAAGGTATTTCCCTTGCAAAAGGAGGTCCGGTCTCATTCCCGATCATTTTGAGTATTCATGGTGAGACCCTGCACAATCATTATCATGGAAATATCCTTAAAGAGGGCAGGATGATGGTAACGGATGCCGGCGCCGAAACCACAATGCATTATTCAAGCGATATAACCCGTACAGTACCGGTAGGAGGGAAATTCAGCCCAAGACAAAAAGATATTTATGAAATAGTATTACAAGCAAATAAAAAAACCATTGACGCCACTAAACCGGGAATTCCGAATAAGGAATTGCATTTGATGGCTGCCGGTATTATTGCAACAGGTTTAAAAGACTTAGGATTAATGAAAGGAAATGTACAAGACATTGTAAGCGAAGGTGCTCATGCAATGTTCTTCCCTCACGGACTTGGACACATGATGGGATTAGATGTTCATGATATGGAGGGTCTCGGAGAAAATTATGTGGGATATGATGATGAAATAAAACGCAGCGACCAGTTTGGTACGGCATTCCTGCGTTTGGGCAAAAGGCATAAGCCCGGATTTGTCTTCACCATCGAGCCTGGAATTTATTTTATTCCTGCATTAATTGATCTTTGGAAGAAGGAAGGTAAGTTTACCGATTTTATTAATTATGATAAAGTGGAGTCTTTCAAAGATTTTGGCGGGATTAGGATAGAGGATGATATACTTGTTACGGAAACCGGTTATAAAGTCCTTGGGAAGCCAATTCCAAAAACAGTTGCAGAAGTGGAGGAGACAATGAGGAAGTAGCGAGGGGTTATATGTAAGTTCGCAGCACATTTCAGTTTGTAACTTAAATGTATTCAGACACCTGCAATTTGTAATTGCAAAATATTTTTGTATTAAATTGGATTGTACCTCTCTGCCAACAAGGCAGGTCAGTAGTGATTTACCGGATAAAAAATGCCATTTTTATGAAATGCCCCACCAAAATGAAATGCAAAATTTGTAAACAAGCTCACCTAAAATAATCGATTCCACAATATAATAAGGGATCCCCCCTGCTAATCCGGTTTACTTGCAGACGAAGGCAGGTTTAGTTCAACATACAGTACATATTCGGCTACCGCCGAAAACGATACTTAAGTGTTGTGTGTATGTGCTTTCTTTTTTTATTCAAAACCTAATAATTTTTTTCTAGTTTTTAATTTAATCCCATCAATGCAATTATGTGATTTATCTATCAAGTCTTCAACAGCTAAATTTTCAAGAAAATTATAATCAATTAGAAGTTTTAAGAGTTTCGGAAAGGAAATAGCGTTATAAAAGAGGAGCATCATTTCATAAGATGACATTTGTGCTTGGATGAAATCAATATATCTTTTTGACATTCCTTTAAATTCAGGTCTTGACTTTTCAAATTGTTCAACGAAAATTACAATATGATATAGATGTCTGTAATAATGACCTATTACATAGTGATACCTTTGAAAAAACAAACCATATATTACTTCCAATTTCTTTTTTGTCCCAAATTTATGAACTTGCTCCCAATATTTCTTTGAAATTTTATACTGCTTATTAGCAAGCTTTAATTTTTCTTTATTAATAATTGCCTGTTCTTCATATTTAGCATCAATATCACTTATAAAACTTGGACTGTTTGGGTCATAAAGCTGTTCTATTTCGTGATGAATATATTGAGTGTAATCTTCATCAAATGCACCTAAATATTCATCATTTTCAATAACTTTCCATATTTTCCATAATTCACTTTTCGAATATGCAAAAAATTCTCTGCCTTGAAATGTATATGTAATAGTAGTGATATTATCATTTAATGAGTAATAATATGACTTGATACTATCGGTAATTTCTTGTTGTGTTTTTAGCAAATTAAAAAATGTTGTTTCAAATCGTTCAATTTCAGAATTTTGTTTTTGTTGATGTATTGCAACATCTTGCCTTGCTAATGTTTTCTGTTGTGTTGTTAATGTTTTATATAGCAAAAGCACAGCAACAAGTGAAAATAAAGTACCTATAAAACCACCAATAAAATCTCCGTATTGTCCAAATAGTTCAGAATTTGTAGTAAACGACCAATCATTAAATGGTTTTACAAAAATAAACGTGAATATTATTAAAATTCCAATGAGAAGAATATAAATTGCAATTCTTACAAGATTTTCTTCGATATAATTTACTAAATTTTTCAAATTTATTTTTTTTTAAAAATTACTCTTGTTTATTCTCTTTGTCCTTTCTTACAAGACTAATTATTATTATTATTGTTAAAGGAAATATTGTATAAACTAAAAACTCTTTTATATCATATTCTGCTATTCCACCGTCATGTCTTGAACTCATATATGGCCAAAAATCATCGGTATAATTGCCATTAGTAAATATCCCTTTAGAAAAAATGAGCAAAATTCCAAGATGTAAAACAACCCAAGCTAAATAATAACCTACCACTTTTCTTAAAAATTTAAAATCAATTGCTGCTTGTTTCGTTTTAACAATTTCTTTTTTTATTTCATTTTCAATTATTACTTCTGCCAACTGTTCCTTAATTGTCAGCTCACCTAATTCTTGTTTTTTACCACAATGAGGGCAAAATTTTGAATTGTCTGGTATTTCAGCTCCACATTCTATACAATACATCTTTTTAATTTTAAATTAACATTCTGTTTTTGTTTGGCATTTACACACAACGGTTTGAATATGGTGCGTTTGGCATTTCAACGCTCCAATCTTTCAATTTGCTACTATGTTAATTTATTGCTATCATCTTCATTTTTAGCACTATCTGCCAAATGCACTATATTTTTTGTTGGGCTTAGTTATTTATCTAATTTCTCATTTCTTTAATCATTAACTTAACACCTTCACGAACAAAATCCTCCATAACAATTTCTGAAACATATTCATATTCTTTGTTGCTATTGTTTTGTCCTCTACAAAAACTTAAATAAGGGTATATTCTTGGAGTCAAATAGTTTTTATATGCAATTTCACATTCACATCCTGTGTTTTCACTACTGCAAGGCGTATAATAGAATGAATAACTACCTGCAAACTCATTAGTTTCAATTATGATTAACTTAAATTCTATTACAGCACCATATTTTGTAAAATTCTGGTTTACTACTTTTTGTTCTCCATTCTTTGTGTAAAATTTATTAGTACCATATTCAATTTTTATTGAAACATAAACTAATTCCAAAAGTAATTCTGTATTTGTTAATTTTTTTAACTCTCTATAATCAATCTCTTTTGATTTACTCACCACTTCATTAAATAATCCTCTATCTTTTACATCAAAACCTGCAATTAACAATTCTTTTTCTATTGCATTGTAAATATAAGAGTTTGGGTCTGATTGCGTTGATTTAGTCTCTGTATTAGGTGCTTTCAAAACAATGGAAGGGTTTGTGCGAGTTTTGAGATAATCTTTTATTTTTGGAGTTGCGATTATCTCATCATTTTTACCCTGAAAACTTAAATGTCCCTTTTGTAAAGCACAAGAAGAAAACAATAATACACCTGCTAATATTAGCACTAAATTTGATTTTAATTTCATTTTTTTATTTATTTTTTGTTAATCAATTATTTCAATGTATTTCCACTCTTAATTAAGTTCAACTACTGGATAACCACCACCCACTGGCTCCCGATTGCTATCGGGATATTTCCACTTTGGGCTTAGTTGCCTGCTAAATTAAGTGTTTGAAAAATAAAGAGATATAAGTTTTGGTTTCCTGTTGTCATCTTGTTAATGGTGTTTATACTTTTGCCAAAGTACATATTTTTTTATTATCCCTAAAAAATATTTTATAAATCTATCATATCACCCGGGCTTTTTATTTTAGAAATATTCAAATTGCTTACGTGTGTGTATATCTCTGTGGTCTTGCTACTGTTATGGCCTAATAATTCCTGGATATATCGTAAATCAGTTCCATTTTCAAGCAGATGTGTAGCAAAAGAATGCCTTAAGGTATGTACCGATCCCAGTGTGGTTACTCCCGCTTTTCTTTTTGCCCTATGCAAAATTTTCCTTAGGCTGGTAGTTGAATATTTACCTCCGTATTGTCCTTCAAACAGATAAAGAAACAAACAGCACTAAACCATTGACTGGAAGGAATCCGTCCGTACGGATGGATGGATCAGTAAGTTTATACGAAAATAGTAAAGTTTATAATGCACGAAAGATATGAAAAAAATCAATACTACCGCAGAAGGCGGTTTAGTTCAACCTGTTTATATGGTGAGTAAACTTCCCCTCTTTCTTCTAATGTACCCTGATAGAGGTGAAGTTTCTTCTTCTTTATCAGGCAAAGATATTTAAAATAACTCTTTTTTAAGTATATTATAAAACTTATCTCTCGCTTTTCTTTCGTTCCACGGATAATGTCCGCATTTATTCAGTTTTATGAACTTAAAATCTCTTAGTGTTTTTGATAAAGGTTTTTCAACTCCTTCTAGCGGGTGTGGGTCATAATCACCATGAATTGCAATAACCGGACACTTTATTTTATATCCCGGATTTAATAGTTTTCCGCTTTTTCTTAATTCTTCGGCTTCGTTCCAAACCGGTTGAAAAATATCAGGCTGAAATTCAACAATTTCGTTCTCAGCAGGTAAATAATCAAAAGAATCTGCTTTAGACATCAGCATTTCAAATTGTCTGAGCGTTTCATTGATATTCGTTTGGTCATGGTTATTCAGTAATTCCAGGAGGTTTTGAACTTCTGATTTTTCGTTTTCTGAAAGACGATTTAACCTGATTTTCATAAGGTCGGTATTATACTTTTCTTCAAATGCCCCTGCTCCTACAAGAATTAATTTGTGAACAAATGACGGGTAATTTGCCGTATAGATATAAGCCAGCCATGCTCCCCATGAATGTCCTATCAATTTAACTGGAATATCGCCAAAGCTATCTATAAATGCATGTAATTCCCGAACCTGTTCTTTAATAGATCTTTCGGTTTGAAGGGGTTCGATAACTCCAAAATTTTCGGATAATTTTCTTGCAATTGGAGCAACTTGTCCCGGAGCACCTGGTCCGCCATGAATAATTACAATATTATAAGGAGCTTTCCCGTATATTCTCGGGTTGTTCATATCTCGATTACTTTACCTGCCCCTCCATCAATATACTTTTCGGGATACAAAGCCTTTATTTTGGATTTGAATTGAGTACAATGAGCAGGACATACAAGTGCCAAACCTTCAATTAAATCGAATTCATCAAATCCGTGTAATCCTCCGATAATTGCATAAGGCTTTCCAAATAGTAATGCTGCTTTTAAAATATTATTAATCCCTGGATGCGAACATCCTGCAATTATAACTAATCCTTTGTCTGTTTTGATAATAAGAGATTGTTCTATGCCTTTAAGCTCGCCAGTTAAGAAAATATTCTCGTGTATCTTTATGGGTTCACTAACAGCAATTACTTCCTTTGCATTACGAATCCCTCTAAATGAAACAGGAACATAAATCTTAACATTGTTATTCATGTTAAGAAAAGATGACAGACCACCGGTATGGTCAAAATGAGCATGAGAAATAATAACCTCCTCAACAATAGAGGGATCTATACCGAGTTTTTCCATATTATCAAGCAGTATAGAGCCGTTAGCGCCAGTATCAAAAAGTATTTTCTTTTCATAAGCCTCTATAAAGCAGGAGAAACCCCAGTCAGATTTAAGTCCCTCTTTCCAAACTTCGTTATCATAAATAATGGTTATTTTCATGATTTTTTATTTTATTCATTTTTTTTGTATTCACTAATTGCATTCTCAACATTACTCATTCTGAAATTATATTTTTTGCGTAACCAGCCAAGTTTTTGTTTATCAGAAACTGACTTTGGAATTTTAAGTTTTTCCTTTAAATATTCAGACGGAACATTGTATTTTCCTGATACTTCACCAAGTGTCATATATCCTTTAACTTCAATTGACGTATTAACATTATGATTGATTCTATTTGAATTATTGCTTTCTTTTTTTTCAGATACCCGGTTTTGTTCTGTTTTTTTTCGTCCTTCGCCTTGTTTAACTTCTTTTATTTGGGGTTTGATAATAAAAGGTAAAACAATTAAAAGTGTACAGGTGATAATAAACATAGATGCAATTATTTTTCTTGCCATTTTCCATTTAATTAATCTGTGATACATGCATAATATTACTTTCCAGTGTAAGATTATATGAAGTACTAATAATCCGAGCATAACAAATCCTATAATGAGATGTATAGTACCCCATTTATGCCTGTCCATATTAAAGAGTAAAATATCTACGTTGCTACCGTATTTAACCCATCTTTCCTGACCGGAAATTAATATATATTTCATTAAAAAACCTATACCTGCCATTGATGCCATACAGAAAAACAACAAAGCATTTATTATAAAATTAAGTTTATTTTTTTTCATAATATCTACTTATGTAATCAAATTTTATGAAACATTAAGCTCCTTATCCAGCCCTGCTATTTTAAAGGTTTTCTTTATCAAAGGACTGGCATTTAAAACGGAAAAATTGCCTTCTCCGGTTTGTTGAACTGATTTAATGCAAACCCTTATAAATGCCGAAGCAATATAATCGACCTGTGCAATGTCAAAAACTACCGAAAAAGATTTTTGCTGATCATTAGCGGAATGACCTTTTAATTTTTCCTCGACAGTTTCAGATATCTTAAGGATATTTTCCGTATCAAGTCTGCCGGTAAACCGGCAATGCAAAGTATTTGATATGTTATCGAAATTAAAGTTTACCATGATTTTATGTATTAATAGTTTTTATAATATTCATTCAGTATATTATCAGCATCTATGTTTTCATCAGTATATTTAGTAAGATCAAATTGAAACCATTGGACGTTCTTTTTTCTTCTGCAAACCCGTTGAATATTGATCAGGTGATGAGCAGAAATATTTTCAGTAGTGATATTCTTACCGCCTGTTCCACAGCCAAGTGTAAAGGAAGTATAAAGGGTATTAAAAAGTCCGCCAACGGCTCCCTGCGACGATGGAGTATTAACAACTATCCTTCCTGCATTCATGAGCCTGGAAAATTCCATAATCCGTCCTTCATCATTGGCATATATTGCTGCTGTATGACCAATACCTCCTAAAAAATTCAGATCGATGCAGGTTTTAATAGCAGCCTCATAATTTTCACATTCATAATAGGCAAGAACCGGGGCAAGTATCTCAATAGAAAGGGGATATTCAGTACCAACACCATTTAACCGTGCCATCAGTATCTTAGTCCCTTCGGGAATATTGATACCGGCTTTCTCTGCAATAAAGCCTGCCGGTTTTCCGACAATCTCAGGATTCATGGTTCCCTTCTCTTTCAGCACTGCATAGTCTTCCAGTTTTTTAATTTCCATTTCATCAATGAAATAGCATTGCTGTTTTTCAAATTCTTTCCTGACGGTATCCGAAATCGCCTTTTCAACTATGATTGATTGCTCACTGGCGCATACTGTACCATTATCAAATGTCTTGGATGTAATAATATTTTCAATGGCAAAAGGAATATCAGCACTTTTGTCAATAAACACAGGTACATTTCCCGGTCCGACACCGATAGCAGGGTTACCTGAACTGTATGCAGCATGAACCAGACCGGTACCTCCGGTAGCTAATGTAAGAGCCAGATGGGGATGAGACATGATGGTACGGGTCAGTTCTCTTGAGCCATGCTCAATAATTTGAATACAATCTTCAGGTGCTCCTGCTGCTAACGCTGCCTCGTAGCAGATATCTACCGTTTCTTTACAACAGTTAACAGCATTTCTCGGCGGACTGACTATCACGGGGTTTCGGGTCTTCATCGAGATTAATATTTTGAAAAGAATAGTGGAGGTGGGATTTGTTATAGGTATTATCGCAAAAACAGGGCCCAGTGGTTGAGCGATTTCAACAATTCCACTATTATCATCCTTTTTGATAACCCCAACGGTCTTTTCATCTTTAATATTTTCAAATACCATTTGTGTAGCCAAAACATTTTTCAGGACTTTATGCTGCCAGACTCCAATTCCGGTTTCTTCCTGTGCAAGCCTGGCAAGCTTTACCCTGTTATTTAAACCTGCTTTGAATATGTTTTCGACAATTTTATCGGTACTTGACTGGTCAAGTTGCTGGAACTCACCTGCCGCCATGGCAGCATTGAGCATGAGTTCATCTGCAATGTCTTGAATATTATTCATAAGTTTCAATTTTAAGATTTTTTTATTAATATCAGTTTGTTTAATCCGTCTTCTCTCTTGTAATTAATATGATCAACCAAAGATTTGATAAAATGGATACCCAGCCCCCCTATCTTTCTTTTTTCGACAGACTTACCATGTTCTCCGGTTGGTGGCTCTTCCAAAATATTGAATGCTATCCCATCATCCTCAATCAACATAGACACGGTTTTATCATTCCTTCTGAATTCTATCTTTATTTTATGAGTTTTATTATCAGTGTAACCGTAACGAATGATATTTACAATACATTCCTCAAGCACTAAGTTCAGTTCAAAGATAAGTTCCTTTGATAAATTCCATTCTGCTGATAGTTTCTTTAGAAATAAATAGATTTTTCCTATTTCAGTAATGTCGTTTTTTAATATTAGTTGCGTTTGTTTCATTAAGATTGCTTCCAATTTCAATAATAGGATAATACCAACAAGGTTATATCATCTGCCCTCTCTGCTCCTGATGAAAATTTTCCAACATCATCCAAAATTAGCTTTATTATTTTTTCAGGGTCACTTTGTAAACATTTACTTTCAATCAGGTTTAGAAAACGATCATCTCCATATAATTCACCATCTTTACTCATTGCTTCAGTAACTCCATCGGTATATAATATTAATTTATCATTCTTTTTCAAATTGATCTTTCCTGATTTATATACCTGTTCTTCATGAATACCAAGCGGAGTTCCATGTGTTTCTTGTATCTCCTCTGCTTTTAATCTCTGTGAAATCAGGTAAGGATAATTATGCCCGGCATTACAATAATTTAACTCTCCTGTCTTCAGATTTAACAAACCAATGAAAAAAGTAACAAACATCAGATTATCATTCCCATTGCTAATATTTTTATTGATACTGTTTACAATTTCAGATACTTCCAAATCTTTATTCGCTTTAGCCCTTAATAAGGCTATTGTAATAGCCATTAGCAGGGATGAAGGCACTCCCTTATCCGACACATCTCCGATAGCAAAGCAAAGCAATTCATCATCAAGAAAGAAAAAATCATATAAGTCGCCACCCACTTGCCGTGCGGGTTCCAAAACAGCATAGATATCAATATCTTCTCTATCAGGAAAAGGAGGAAATATTTTAGGGATCATTCCCTGCTGAATATCATGTGCAATTTTTAGTTCACTTTCAATCTTTTCTTTAGCGGCAGTTGTTTTCTCCAGGTTCCTCATATAATCTTTTAATTCCTGTTGCATACGCCTGAAAGTATTACCCAGCATTGTGATCTCTTTTGCCGAATTAGCGTAATCAAAAACAGCATTAAAATTTCCGGAACCAATTTCTTCAGCGGCAAAAGCTAATTTTCGCAAGGGGCTGGTAATATTACGGGATATCGTGATAATAAGTACTAACAGGACAATTATACCCAAAATTCCTATTAATAATGTGTTATAGAATAATTTATCAAGTTCCGCAAAAAGCTCTTTATCCGGGAATATCACACCCATTGACCAGTTGGTTTCCGGCATTGGTGCATAATAGATTCGACATGGTTTATTAAGCATTAATGATACGTAAGGCAGGAATTGACTATTACCTTTTATCATATCCTCACCAATTCTTTTCAGATCGGGGCGATTATATTTTTCTGCAAGGCTGAACATACTTTCCTTTAACTTGAATTCTTCATTCGGATGAGTTATTATGGTTCCGGTTTGAGAAACCAGAAAAGCATAGCCGCTTTTATATATTTTAATAGAGTTCATAAGTTCTTCCAGCCAGTCCAAAGAAATATCGGCTGTAATAACTCCCCTGAATACTTCCTGATGATTCTTTTGATCATAAAAAGGAACGGAATAAGTTGCCATTATCACATCACCTCCACCTTCATCAAAATATGGTTCTGACCACATGGCCCGGTTATTAGTCTTTGGCAAATTATACCAATCCCATTTAAAGTAGTCATAGTCTTCGGTTCCAAGATTTTTAAACTTTATTTCATCCTGTATTTTATAATAATAAGGTGCATATTGTCTGATCTCTTTGAAAAACCCATAAGGTTTAAAAGCAATACAACTTCCGAATACATCAGGATTATTCTTAACAATCATGCTTAGCATATCTAAAAGCTCATTTTCTTTAATTTCCGAATTCTCCATAACATAAATCAGTGTCGAAGGTATCTTTTGAGTTGAGTAAATAACCTTTTCAATTTTGTTGACCGTGGCATTTGTCAATTGCAGGGCGTTTTGTTTGACTTCATTAAGCAACAATTTTTTAGAAACCTGGTAATCATATATCTGGATGAGAAGAAATAAAAATGTTGAGCAGGTTAAAATGTATATACTTAGCTTAAAAGCTAATCCTTTGTTTTTAATCACTGGTATAAAATTATAGAGCGTTTGATATTTATTTAAGTTTTTCAATCCAAATAAACCTGACCTTTTCTGATATCGGATACCTTGCACTTGATTTTTCTCTGTTTTATTTTAGCTGGAGATATATCTTCTTTATTAAGTAAAATTTCTTTTCCGTAATTATTTTTTAAAATGTAAACTGCTTTTTTTTCATCAGGATAAACATTTCTGTAACCTTCTCTAATAATCTCAAAATCGTATTCTTCCCCAATAATAAATACAGGATGCATAGGTTCCAGGTATTTTCGTTTTCCGTCTTTAATCAGCCTGCAAACCACTGTTTTTCCTGGTTCCAGATTATACTTATCATAGAATTTTTTCCTTATCTTGTATTTACGTCCATTCGGATCAATTAATACAAAATAATCATATTTGCCGGCATAAGTTTTAGTGTGAGAAATTTTATAACTATATCTCTCGTTTATCTTTAATCCCGAATAATCATCTTTATCAGTAACTGAAATAAAAATTATTCCCTTTTTTATCTTTTTAACTTTGCATTTTAATTTTTCTCCGGGTTTAAGTTCATGGTGCTGGTCTTCAAAAGGCATTTCGATTTTATTGTTAAAAACATCGGTTAAAAGAGCTATTTTTTCCTTTTCTCCTGCTGAATTAAGAATTTTTTTGGTTTTTTGAAAAAAGAATTCATATTTATTACCTTGTTTATAATAAGGATGTTCCGGCTCAAGATATATCTTTCCGTTGCAATTTATTTTGTCGATCCTGCAATTGATTGTCTGCCCTATTTCGAATTTATATTTTGAATAATATTTTTTCCCTAACAGGTGTTTAACATTGTTAAGGTCAATTAATATGAAATAATCCTGACCATCGGGCGAAACAACCGAGCCTGATATTTTAAAGAGATAAGTTTTTCCTTCTTCAATTTTTATTTTCATTCGTTTTCCGCCATTTAACATTAATTACCCTATATTTATATTTCGAAAGCAACTGTTCTGCATTCGGGCAATTAATCCGGTGAATAGTAATGCCTTTCCCTACCGTTACGAATCCAAACACAGCGTCGCCCTGCCTTGGATTACAGCAATTTGCTAACTCATAATTCAGATTATCGATACTATCATCGATTAGCATAAAATCCTTGTTTTTATCCTCCCGATGCTTAATTTCTTTATCAGGTTCGGCAAGGATTTCTTTTTCCGAAGTTTTTAATGCGACATTTGTATCTTCTGAAATTAATTTTTTAATATCCGCAAGGTCAATTTTCTCAATTGCAATAAGGTAATAAAGATCGACGGATGATTTTAATTTATATTGTTTTATAAGCTTATCAATTATTGTATCATTATATTGAATTTTCCGGTTCCTGAGTTTACGGCGAAGCATTTCCTTTCCAATCTCTGCTTCCTGGTATTTTTCTTCTTTAATGGCACGTTTTATTTTCGATTTTGCTTTGTTAGTATTAACAAAATTCAGCCAATCCAATTTCGGCTTTTGATTTTTGGAAGTAATTATCTCAACTTTATCACCATTCCTTAGGATGTATCTGATGGGAACGATTTTGTTATTAACGCGGGCGCCGTTGCACATGTTGCCCACACTTGTATGTATTTCATAAGAAAAATCAAGAATCGTCGAGCCTTTAGGAAGTTTTTTAAGGTCTCCGTCGGGAGTAAAAACGAATATCTTATCAGAGTATAATTCTATTTTGGACAGCTTGCTTTTCTCAAGTGTTTCTGATTCGGGACTTTCAATAACTTCCCTTATCTTGTTCATCCATTCTTCCTGGTCTTTTTTGCCACCTCCTTCTTTATATTTCCAGTGTGCAGCCAGTCCCTGCTCGGCAATTTCATCCATACGTGCCGATCGTAATTGCACCTCCACCCACTTTCCGTTTGGTCCTATTACAGTTGTATGCAGCGATTCATAACCGCTTGCTTTTGGTGAAGAAATCCAGTCACGAAGTCGTTTTGGATTCGGCTGGTAAATATCAGTTACAATAGAATAAGCCCTCCAGCAATCAGCTTTTTCTTTCTTTTTATTGGTATTAATAATGATTCTTATAGCGAAAAGGTCATATACTTCATCAAACTCCACATCCTGCTTTTTCATTTTTCGCCAGATTGAATGTATGGATTTAGGACGACCTTTAATTTCACAATTAAACTTTTGTTTTAGAAGCTCTCTCTCGATCGGACGGGTGAAATCCTGGATAAATACTTTTTGTTTAGTCCTCGAATTCCTGATTTTTTTTGCAATTGTTTTATATATGTCAGGATATGTATGTTTCATCCACAGTTCTTCAAGCTCGGATTTAATGTTATATAATCCGAGCCTGTGTGCAATGGGAATATACAGGTGATTTACTTCTTGTAAAAATCTTTCCTTTTTATAGCCTGGTAATTCTTCATAAAAACGCATATCATGAAGTCGGTGCGCCAGTTTTATTAATATTACCCTGATGTCTTTAATTAGTGAAAGATAAAGCTTTCTGAAGTTTTCGGAATGAATAGATATTTTTTCTGTCTTCAGGTCAGATATTTTAATGTAACCTTCAATTATTACAGCGACCTCATCTCCAAATTTCTTCCTGATATCGGATATAGATATTTTTTCATTATCAACTACATTGTGCAACAATGCACAAATAACTGAGGTAATGCCGAGATTAAGTTCTTTTAAAACTATTTTTGCAACCTCGATGGAGTGATATAAATGTTCTTCGCCTGTCTGTTCCCAATCCGTTTTGTGAAAGTCTAATACCAATTCATAAGCTGCCCTGAGTTTTGGAATTTCTTTTTTCCTGATAAACGGACTGCATAACCTGAGTAAATCATGGTAAATTATTTTAATCCTTCTATTTGTCTCCGAAACAGTCATATTGTTAAAATAATATGCTTTCAGTTTAAAACAGGCAAAAGTTTGTTTTCATTATTGATAACAGCAATATTAATAAAAAATTTGTAACTAATCAGTTTATTAATCAATTCTTATTCCCTCCCGATACCTATCGGGATCCAGGATAGATTTTAAAAATGATATAGGGGAAATAAGGGTAATAGGGGAAATGGTACCTTTATACCATTATACATTTATACTCCATAATTATTTTGTAAAGAGAGGAAAAGGAATTAAGCCCCGTTTTAAGGCTTAATTCCTTTTATTCGAATATAATTCTAATTTCAGGGTCTATCTTTCTAAGAACCTTATTCTTTGCCGCCTTCCTTAGTTTTCGATACAGTAGGTTGTGCAATAGACTCTCTCATTTGCGTATCAGCCTGTATGTTCTTAAATTTGTAATAATCCATTATTCCCAGGTTACCGCTTCTGAAAGAATCTGCCATTGCCAAAGGAATCTCAACTTCAGCCTGTATAACATTTGCCCTGGCTTCCTGTGCTTTAGCTTTCATTTCTTGTTCCATGGCAACTGCCATAGCCCTTCTCTCTTCAGCTTTTGCCTGAGCTATGTTTTTATCGGCATTAGCCTGGTCCATTTGCAATACGGCTCCAATGTTTTTACCAATGTCAATATCGGCTATATCAATGGAAAGGATTTCGAAAGCCGTTCCTGAATCAAGTCCTTTTTCAAGTACTACCTTGGATATAGAATCCGGATTTTCAAGCACGGATTTATGAGAATCAGCAGAACCGATAGAGGAAACAACCCCCTCGCCTACCCTTGCTAAAACAGTTTCTTCGCCGGCTCCTCCAACTAATTGTTTAATGTTCGCCCTTACCGTTACCCTCGCTTTACTAACCAACTGAATACCGTCCTTAGCAACTGCTGTTACCGGTGGTGTATCAATAACCTTAGGATTAACCGACATCTGAACTGCTTCTAAAACATCACGACCAGCAAGGTCAATGGCTGTGGCGGTTTTAAAATCCAATTTAATATTCGCCTTATCAGCAGATATTAAAGCATTAATAACCGAAACAACATTACCTCCCGCAAGGTAGTGTGCTTCCAGTTCATCTCTATTTGGTTTTAATCCTGCTTTTGTTGCCGAAATCATACTACGGACGATAACCTGTGGGGGGACTTTACGCCAACGCATAAAAACTAACTGTAATAAAGATATTCTAACTCCCGATAAAAGAGCTGTAAACCACAACCCCACCGGAATAAAATAAAAAATAATCCAAAGTCCGAATAAGGATCCAATTCCAATTGCAATTACGATAAAAACATTTGTTTCCATACTATTAAGTTTTTTTAGGTTTAACTGTTATTTTATTATGATCTATTTTTATTATTTCTAATTCGGTATTGTCATCAATAAACTCTCCGGTTGATTTAACTTCATAATATTCACCGTTTATCATTGCTTTTCCCATAGGATTGATTCGTGAAATAGCTATTCCGGTATCCCCAACCTTAATTCTTTGTTCGTCTATAACATTTACCCTACTGTTTATTTCCTTCTTCAGCGTCGCCTTTTTCCATGTTTTCGATTTAAGAGCAAAGTATAAAGCGAAAAGCGATAAAATTACCGTTGCGCCAAGTGTGATCGTTCCTGATATCGCGCCATGCATTGCATAAGCCTGCCACACTCCTAACCCTATCATAACGAATCCAAGAATTCCGGCAATATTAGTTCCGGGCAAAACAAGGATTTCGAGCAGAAGAAAAAGAAATCCTACTATTATTAAAACTGCAATTATTGTCCAGTCCATTTATTATTGTCTATTGAATATTTTCTATTTTGCATTTTAGTCATTTTATCCCGAAAGTTTTCGGGATTAATCATTTTAGTCATTTAATAGAAACAGTCAGCTTCCGGTTTGTCATTTCATTATAAACAGGCTTTAACTCGGTAAACGTTCCTGATTTCACAGCACATTTGCCATTAAAATGGACTACCATAGCACATTGCTCAGCCTGGTTCGGATCATGCCCGCAAACATCTATCAGTGTTTCTATAACAAAATCAAAAGTATTTACCTCATCGTTGAAAAGAATAAGCTCATTCAGACTCTCTATAAGTTCCTGAGTAAGATCAGCAGGGCTAAATTTCTCTTTTGCCATGTATTTTGACTAAAAAATTTTGCCCTAAAATTAATTAAATATTTCAATAATCAGACAATATTTTTTTAAAATGATAATTTTGCAGTGTCGTATTGCAATACAACACTACAAAATGATTTTACAAAATGACAGATTTCCAAAATTTTATTGATAAACTTAAAGAAAGACTGAAAAAACCTTTGCCCGGAACCGGTGCTTTTTTGAAGATGGCATCGGAAATCCGTCTTGAAGAATTGCAAAGTTCGTACGATACGTCCAAAGCCATTCAGAGCAGTGTATTAATACTCTTATTTCCTGAAAATAAATCTGTAAAAATAATTTTAATCCTGCGGCAACAATATGAAGGCGTTCACAGCGGGCAGGTTTCATTTCCGGGAGGGAGAAAAGAAAAGGATGACAAAACCCTTATCGAAACAGCCTTGAGGGAATCGGAAGAAGAAGTGGGGATTGACGCGGATAAGGTCATGGTAATCGGCAATTTGACTGAGTTATATATTCCTCCGAGTAATTTTTTAGTTTTACCTGTTGTCGGATATATGCTTGCAAAACCTAATCTTAAAGCTGATAAGAGCGAGGTGGCAAAAATCATTGAAGTTGATTTGCGTAGCCTTTTTGATAAAAATATAATAAAAGAAAAGGAGCTTGATGTGAGAGGTTATAAAATAAAAGCCCCGTATTATGACATTCAGGAGCAGGTAGTGTGGGGAGCAACTGCCGTGATATTAAGCGAGTTACTTGAGGTTATTAGAAGTATAGCTTTACTTGGGAAATAAGAACCAATCCCGATGATTCGGGAAAGAATCAAGATAGTGATAAAAAAAATAGCACCACAGATAGACACAGATTAACACAAATAATCTGAGAAAATCAGTGTTAATCTGTGGTGAAAAAACTCCTGTTATGCTACCAAAACTCTTAAGCCAAATCTAAAAACTAAAATCGTAAATTATTCCCCTATCACAATCTTATGTTTAATTTTTACGGCTTTATTGAGCATTGCCGAAACCCCGCAATATTTGTCCTGCGAGAGATTGATTGCTTTTTCCAATTTTTCCCTTGGGAGGTCTTTTCCTCTGAAAATATAAGTAATAGTAATTGTGTGATAATATTTTGGATGCTCTTCTGTAAGTTCACCTTCCACCTGAACATTAAAATATTCGGGTTCTACCCTCATTTTCTTCAGGATTGAAATAACATCCATTCCCGTGCAACCTCCCAAAGATACAAGTGTTAAAGGTTTGGGGCGCGGTCCCCTGTTTTTCCCTCCCACTTTCTCATCAGCATCTAACATGATTTTATGATCATTAACATAGGCTTCAAAAGACATTTCTTCAGCCCATGTAACATCAACTTTGTTTTTCATATCAATAAGATTTTGCATTTTTATTCAGTGCCAGTTTATAAATCCTATAGCCTTCTTTGTTCTTCTTCCCTTAAGAACGCTTTACCCGGGTTATCAATCGCAAAGTTAATTTCTTTAAGCATTCTTTCTTTATCTCTTGATAAAATTCCTTTCAGAACAAGGTAGTTGGAAGCATGGTCGCTTCTGAATATAACATTATTAAGCTTTGTTTCCGAAATAAATAATTTCAATTCTTTCAAAAGGTCGGCAATATCCATTTGTTGAAAATCACCTTTAAATCTTTTTATGAAATGCTCAACACCAAAAGGAAAACTCAAAACTAACGTTGAAAGATAATCCGGCTGAATTTCATTGACGACACGGGCAGAATTAACGGCATGTTGGACCGAATACTTCTTCCCTCCTAACCCATTGAGGATCATTGCCGAGCTTTTTATGCCTGCTTCTTTCGCCTTTAAAAGATTTTTTACAGTAGATTCATAAGTTTCACCTTTATTTATTAACCCGAGTAATTCATCATCTCCTGATTCGATTCCTACATATATTAATTTTAATCCGGCATCATAAAGTTCCTTTAGCTCTTCAACCGATTTGTTTTCCATGTCTTTTGCAATTGCATAAGCCGAAACTCTTGTCAGTTTTGGAAATTTCTCGTTCAGGTGAGTTAATATTCTCAATAATTTTTCAGTTGACAAAACCATAGCATTGCCATCAGCGAGGAAGACTTTCTTTATATCGGCAGAAAATTCTGCAACACTGCTAATTTCATTAAAAATGTCTTCTTCATTTCGCACTTTAAACTTTTTTGAAGTGTACATTTCACAAAAAGCACATTTATTCCATGAACAACCCAAAGAAACCTGGATTATTAAAGAATAGGCTTCGCTGGGAGGACGAAACAAGGGTTCATTATAATTTAAATATGGAAAAAACATTTCAATTATAAATAAAAAACTAATTTTACAAAAAACAAGCTAAATTATGAAAAAAGTTATCATTTCATCATTAAAGTTTTTAATATTGGCTATTGTATTTTCCGTCAGCCAGGTATTATCACAAAACAACATTTATTTACAGGGAAATGTGCGATTGTCATTTAATGGATGTTTTGTTTATGATGTACCCACGAAAGCCGAAGTTGTTATTTCAGAAAACGGTGTTTTCAGATGTACGTTTGACATTGATAATGTTGGCGACGAAATCCGTGAATTAAAAAATATCAGGCTCTATGAAAATGACAGATTAAATTTTCATTTACCCAACTTTAATGGCTCTGATATTTTAGTGTCAGATAAAGGAACGATCGTTATTTTCGATACGCGGTACCATTTTAATAATGAATTGACATTGAGATTTCTTACAAAAGAAGGCAAAGATTTAATTACTAAAACATTCAAAGGGGTTTCTGTTTCCGGCTTTTCGCCAAAAGGCGAAAAGTTTGTCGTAGGTAATTCAAAAAATATTTTCGTCATTGATCTTTTAAGCCTGAAGACAGAAGTGTTTAACGGAGGTTTCGAGGCAAGTTTTTCTGATAATGAAAAATATTTTGCCATAAGCAAAAACGGGATCCTCAGCATTTATCGAAACAAAATTTTACAAACACAAATAGAAACAGGTTTTAGTTATGTCAGAAAAATATTAATGTCGGAGAAATATAATTTCATCGCTGCCATCGATAAAAAAAATCTTAAAGTGTTCTCATTACAAAATGGCAATTTGCTCTTTTCGGATAAGCTGGATGTGAATCTTTCTTACCGCGACCTGTTACTCAGGGACGGGCAAATCTATGCCGGAGTCCATTATCGCTTTAATGGAGTCTCGCAAGGAATTTTAAAGGTTTATGACTTAAATGGTAAAAAAATTATTGAGAAAGTCGGGGAAGAAAAAACTTACCAGACTTTCCCAAAGCAAAAATCTCAACTTGAATATGACCAGATACCATGGCCCTTTATTCCTTTTAACGAAATTCACACAGTATGGAATCATTATGAACAGCACATGGGATACGGTACAGGCGATTGGTCTTATCTTCATCAGGGTTTGGATATAATAACACCTGTTAACGAGCCAACTTATGCTGTTGCCGAAGGTTGGGTAAAATGTGTATTGACCCTGGGAGGCGATGTTTATTGGCGAATAGCAATAAGCCCCGAACAAGTAAGCGGCTATTCTAACGGATGGCTATATGCTCATTTGGTCGAAAGTTCAATTCAGTTTGATGTTGGCGACTATGTCCAATTGCATGATTATCTCGGTGATATTATTTACTGGAGCAGCGACTGGGGGCATATACATTTTGTAGAGATCAGGGATGTTGGAACGGTATGGTCGTACGATGATAATGAATGGGGCATCAATTTTAATCCCTTGTTAGCTTTGAATCCTAATACCGATACAGTTATCCCAATAATCGAAGATGTGTTTACTTATTCAAAATTCGGCTTCTGTGAAAACGAAACGAGTAATTATCTGTATCCTGACAATCTTCATGGAGATATTGATATAATAGTAAAAATAAGTGATTATCATTCCGACTCTCCCTGGGAACAACCTGCGTATAAAACATATTACTGGGTAAAAAAACTCCCTGAAAATACAATAGTATTCCCTAAAACATTAGGACAAATATTGAATCATACTTATGATTTTTACGCTAGTTTCCATTACGAAGATTATGCACCACTGATCTATAAAAAAGACTATTTGTTACCTGCACCATCCTGGATGAACGAAGACAGGGATTACTATCAAATACTGACTAACAATAACGGAGATTCAATAGCTGATCTCTCGGAAACTGAATTGGCTTTTGCAACAACAGATTTTTATGATGGCGATTACCGCATATTTATTGAAGCATGGGACGTATATGGGAATAATACAGTCGATAGCCAGGATGTTGTTTTTATTAACGGAATAATACCTGCTATTGACCCCATAAGTGATAACGACAAGTTTTTTGTTTACCAAAACGTACCGAATCCATTTTCTGATTTTACAACAATTAAATATTATCTTCCACCGGATGCCGGTAAGGAAGTTATAATTACAATTTACGATTCGCAATACCGGCAAATAAAAAAATATATTAACTTACAACCTGCTATTGGCATTAATCAAACTGTAATAGATGTAAAATCACTGCCTTGCGGAATTTATTATTATATTGTGGAAGCCGGAAGATATATAAATATAAATAAATGTATATATTTGCAGATTTAAATATTATCGGTTTTTATAAAAAATAATTATATTAATTGTCTATACTGACGGAAATCAAGTTTGCAAATTTATGAGGTCTGATTTCGTCAGTATATGCTGATCTGTAAGAATTTGCTTTTGCAAATTCAAACAGCATCAGTATATTACAAAAAAAGGTTATTGTTTAACTGAAGCAAATATTTATATGCCAATGAAATTATCAATAGAAGCGCTGACAGGGTTGCTTTTCAATAATGCACCTGACGGTATCATCTTATTAGACTCTAATGGTTCTATACTTGATTGTAATGAATCTATTGAAAGAATTTACGGTTATTCAAAAAATGAGCTAACAGGAAAGCCGTTAAAAGAATTCCTGACAGAAAAAGGATTCTGCCTGTTTAAAGGAAAATCTCCTTTGCTTACCGATTTCCAATCGCAAGAAGAAGAAATAGAAGAGGTACGAAAGGATGGAGAAATTGTTCATGTTTGGAGGAAGTGCATCCCATTAAAAGATGATGAGAGTAATTTTATCGGGGTTTTAGTATTCGACAGGGTTATGACCGAACGTAAAAAAACCGAAAAACTCATACAAAATTCAGAAGAAAGTTACATGAGCATCTTTAACAATGTAGCCGATTCTATTTATATACAGGATAATGATGGCAAATTTATAGATGTGAACCGGGGGACAGTTGAAATGTATGGCTATCCGAGAGAATTTTTTATTGGTAAAACACCGGAATTTATTTCTGCTCCCGGAAAAAATGATATTAACACAGTTATTGGATATACCAGGAAAGCATTCAAAGGAAGTTCACAACGGTTTATGTTTTGGGGTTTACGGAAAAATGGTGAGATTTTCCCTGAAGATGTTTGGATGAATAAGGGAAAATATTTTGATCAGGATGTGGTTATTGCCGTTTCTCGTGATATTACCGACAGGGTTCATTTGGAACAAATACTTCTGGATGCAAAAGAAAAAGCCGAAGAAAGCGACAGGTCAAAATCGGATTTCCTTGCCAATATGTCGCATGAAATCAGAACCCCAATGAACAGTATAATCGGGTTTTCAGAATTACTGCATGATGCCGATACAGAAGAAGACCGACAAAAATATATTAATGTTATTAAGACAAATGGTCATCATCTGCTTAATATTATCAACGACATTATTGATATTTCGAAAATTGAAGCAGGAATGATAACTTTAACAAAAGACAGTTTTAACATTAATAACGAACTTAATGAAATTAAAGCACTTTTTTCAGTTAATGAAGAATTAATAAAAAATAATATTGATCTTATATTAACAACTTCCTTAAATGACGAAGAATGCACCTGGAATAACGATAAAACCAAATTCAGGCAGATTATGACTAACCTTATTGGTAATGCAATTAAATTTACTACTAACGGTCAAATAGAATTTGGATATTCCGTTGCTTCAAAAAACAATAAAAAGTTTCTTAAATTTTTTGTGAAAGATACAGGAATCGGATTATCAACTTCGGAGCGTGAAGTAATATTTAGAAGGTTCAGACAAGTTAATAACCTTGATACTACAACGTTTAAAGGTACCGGATTAGGATTAGCAATCACCAAAGCATTTGTTGAGTTAATGGGAGGCGAAATATGGGTTGAATCTAAAAAAGGTAAGGGAGCTACTTTTTATTTTACTCTTCCTTATACTTTTACAAAGACAAAGTTTAAACCGCTTGAAATTAAAACAGATGTAAAAACTTTAAACAATTGGAAAGGGAAAACCATATTGATTGTTGAAAACGATCCTTCTAGTTTATTCATTCTTAAAGCCAATCTGCAAAAATCCGGAGCTAATATTGTTTGCGCCGAAGATGGTAAATCAGCAGTTGATATCTGTTTGGAAAATAAAAACATTGATTTAGTATTGATGGATATTGAATTGCCTGAAATGAACGGATACGATGCAACAATGTTAATTAAACAACACCGAAAAGATTTGCCTGTTATTGCTCAAACCGCTTATGCTATGGTAGAGGAGATGGAAAAATGTCAGGAGGCAGGTTGTGATGACTTTATATCAAAACCGATTTATTATGATAAATTATTTTCAGTAATAAATAAATATCTTGGTTAAAATTATTATTGCCCTTTCAATTCAGTGGTTTAGCCCCCTATTAATCGGACTATTTTAATTTCGGTTCAAATATACGTATTTTTTACTCATAATTTTCATAATATTGCCTTAGCAAGGAACGACCGATGGCGACCTTTGTGCCGGTGGTTGTTGAAGTGTTTCG
>JADHVR010000086.1 GCA_016783885.1 Bacteroidales bacterium | reverse complement strand
CAGGATTAAAGATCTCAGATGAGGGAGCAAAAATATTTAACCCTGATTTTCTTTTTGAAGAGGATATGAAATACCTCGGTATAAAACCTTTCAGGACGTATAGCGGGCCAAAGTACCAGGGCGGATTTAGCGATCATTTGCCTATCTATTTGGATTTGATTTTTAACTAAACCTTATTGCCTTTACCGGGCTGATTTTTGTAATTATGTAAGTTGGGATAATAAGCATTAAAGTACAAAAAATCAATGTACCGCCATTTATAACCAGAAAATGCGATAATTGAAGATTTACAGGTACTTCCGAAACATAATAGGATTCCTGGTTCAGTTTAAATATCCCGGTATTTATCTGAACCATACATAAACCAAGTGCTATCAGGTTGCCCCAAAGTAAGCCTTTACCTATTATATAAACAGCATTGTAAATAAAAATCTTTCGTATACTCTTGTTTTTAGTCCCCAATGCTTTTAGAGTTCCTATCATGTTGGTTTTTTCGAGGATTAGGATAAGAAGCGTGGAAATCATTGTAATGCCGGCAACCATTACCATCAGGGCTATTATTATGATAACATTCATGTCTTGTAACGAGAGCCATTCGAATATTTGCGGTTGCATTTGTTTTATTGTTTGCGAATCAAGTTTATAACCAATGTAATTGTAAACCAATTCACCCATTTTTTCTATTTTATCAAAATCATTGATAAGGACTTCAAAACCTCCAACCTGGTCATTTTTCCATTTATTCAATTTTTGAATGTGGTAAATGTCTCCTACTACATACATCCTGTCAAATTCTTCCAGCCCGGTTTCATAGATACCGGATATTTTAAATTTTCTTCCGCGAGGCTGCATCTCATCGCTAATTATAAAATACATCCGTAGCGGGTCGCCTAACTTAAGCTTAAGCCTCGATGCCAGGCTTTTTGAAATGATAACTTCATCGGTTCTTACAGAATCAGTAACCGTGAAATGCCTCCCTTCTGTTATTTTATTTTTGAAAAAAGACCAGTCATAGTCGCTCCCGACACCTTTTAAAATAACGCCTTCAATCTGGTCATCTGTTTTAATAATGCCCGCTTTGTTAGCAAAAACCTGTATGTGACGGATGCCTTCAATTGTGTCTAAAAAAGGGTAAAAGGTCTGATTTTTTTTAAGGGGTGATGCTTCATAAGAGGAATTAACTTCAAAATTGCTTATCTGTATGTGCGAGCCGAACCCGATCACTTTTTCCCTCACCTGTTTCTGGAATCCGGTAACGATGGCAATAGAAATGATCATTACCGACAATCCCAACGCCACGCTAATCACTCCAAGTCTGACTATGGGCTTTGAAAAATTGGCTTTACTTTTTAAAAATATCCGGCTTGCTATAAAAAATTCGAAATTCAATATTAATAATTTTTGCAAATGTATTAAATAAAATTTCCTAAATTTGCCCACTCATTTATATTGATTCACAGTTTATGATAAAAAAAGTGAACAGCATCGAAGATTTTGATTCAACCAACTTTATTGTTTTTCTTCACCAGTGGCGTAAACCTTTGGTCATTATTACACTTGCTGCTTTTATTGCTTCCATTATTTTTTCTTCCCCTTTCTTTATTACTCCCAAATTCAAATCAACGGTAATAATGTTCCCAACCTCAACAAATTCTATTTCTAAAGCACTATTATCAAAAAATATAGATGAGAAGCAGGATATTTTGCAGTTTGGTGAAGATGAACAGGCTGAACAAATGTTACAAATACTTAACTCAAATATAATCACCGACAGGATCATAGAGAAATTTAATCTGATGGAGCATTATGAAATTAATCCTGATTCTAAATATAAATATACCAAGCTTTATAAGGCTTATGAAAACAATATAACATTCAGACGGACGGAATATATGGCGGTAAAAATTACCGTACTCGATAAGGACTCTAAAATAGCAGCAGATATTGCCAACGATATTGCAGAGCTTTTAGATTCTACAAAAAGTGCAATACAGAAAGAACGAGCTGTTAAAGCTTTTAAAATTGTAGAAGCCGAATATGTTAAGCTAAAGAATGAAATTCAACAGATGGAGGACTCGCTAACTAAGCTAAGGGAATTCGGTGTTCATGATTATGAATCTCAGTCGGAAATGATAAACCGGCAGTTAGCCATTGAATTGGCAAAGGGTAATAAATCGGGAATAAAGGCATTGGAGGCTAAGCTTGACGTTCTGGCAAAATATGGCGGGCCTTATGTATCATTGAGGGATGCTCTTGAATTTGATAAGGAAAAGCTTAGCGAAGTAAAAATAAAATACGATGAAGCAAAAATAGATGCCGAAGAAGTCTTGCCTCAGAAATTTATTGTCAACAATGCTTTTGAGGCTGAAAAAAAATCTTATCCTGTTCGGTGGATAATTGTATTGATTTCAACAATTTCAGCGTTTATCCTTGCAGTATTGGTATTGGCTGTTCTGGATAGCCTTTCGAGATACAATAAAAAAAAAAGCCAGAAATTGATCTGAGCTTTTTAGAAATTGACAGGCACATTGACAAATTAAAATCACTATTTATTGCCGGTTTTTTCAATAATAAAACTGACAGGCAACTTAAGCAAAAACAACCTGAAAAAAAAGAAATAACTAAGCATCGGAAATCATTATTTAAAATAAAAATAAATATGGAGAGCCAATTTTATCAAATTAACATACTAAAGCTGCTACTAAAATGGAAAATCCATCTAACTGTTATCGTTGTTGCAGCAGTGATTTTAGCAGCTATTTTCTCAGGTCCTGCTTTTATAACTCCCAAGTTCGAATCGTTTGCAATAGTATATCCTGCAAATATTGCACCTTACTCCGATGAAAGTGAAACAGAGCAAATGCTCCAGATTTTACAATCAAGAGATATAAGAGACAGCGTTATAAAAAAATTCAACTTAGCCGGGCATTATAAAATCGACAGTTCATATAAATACTTCTATACTACATTAATTTATGAATATTCACAAAATGTAAGTATAAATAAAACACCGTATGAGGGCATCAGGATTGAAGTATTAGATAAGAACCCACAAATTGCATGTGATATGGTGAATGCTATAATCGATTTTTATAATAAAAAAGTCAGAGTTCTGCATGAAGAAAAGTTCGGTGAAGTAGTAAAAATGTACGAACGTGCTATTGCAAAAAAGAAAGAATATCTCGATAGTCTTGAAAATAGATTTTATGAGCTTAGTACTCAGTATGGCTTACTTGATTACGGGAATCAGTCCAGAGAAATTGCAAGGGGCTATCTCAGGACAATTGATGGTTCGGGTACTCCAAATATAAACACAAAAGAAGTATTAAGACTTAAAGAAAATATTGAAAAAAAAGGTGGTGAATTTATTTTAATACAGACTCTTTTGAGTAATGAAGCTATAAAATTCGCCGATTTAAAGAGAGACTATGAAATAGCTTATATGGACTTCGACAGAAAATATACTTATGCAAATATTATCACTAAACCATACGCGGCTGATAAAAAAGCTTTTCCCGTCAGATGGTTAATAGTCGTTATATCAGCCTTAGCCTCGTTCTTTATAACTTTTATTGTTATTTTAATAATTGAAAATTATAAAGGAATGGCTAAAGGTTCATAAAGCATGCTCAGCAACTAAAAATTATCCTCACTTTGACTGAAAGAAGTAAATTAATATGGGTGTATCTGTTAAGCGCTTTATTTATCGCAATTAATACCATTTTAGTTGTTAATCATTTTTACTGGGGTGCGATATTACCGGTAATACTTTTAATACTTATTTTATATTTTGTTTCGCTCGATAAAATTATTTTACTCATCACTTTTCTTACTCCCCTTGCTATTAATATCAGGGATATAGATTTAGGATTTGCCATTTCGTTACCTACCGAACCTTTACTGTTTGGAGTACTTGTATTTTTTATAATAAAAATATTATATGAAGGCAAGTACGATATAAAAATATTAAAACATCCCCTTACAATTATTGTTATCCTTAATCTCATCTGGATTTTATTTACCTGCATTACCAGCGAGATACCGCTGGTTTCCTTTAAATTTTTAATAGCCAGGCTTTGGTTTATTATTCCATTTTACTTTTTTGCAATACTGTTATTTAAAAAATACAACAACATTAAATTGTTTATCTGGTTATATGCCATCCCTTTTTTAATAGTGATATTTTATACACTTTACCACCATTCGCTTAGGGGTTTCGACGAGGAATCAGGACACTGGGTAATGACACCATTTTATAACGACCATACGGCTTATGGCGCAGTACTTACATTATTTATACCTTGCCTGCTGGGTTTTACATTTAACAAACAATACAGCATAAGCACCCGGTTTATATCATTTATTTTCTTCATTATTTTTACCATTGCCCTGATACTATCATATAGCCGTGCAGCCTGGATCAGTCTAACCATAGCAACAGTTGTCTTTATCATAGTTATACTAAAGATAAAATTCAGATGGGTATTATTATCCGTTGCATTAATAATAAGTTTGTTCTTTGTTTTGCAGCAACAAATTTTCGATAAACTTGAACAAAACAAGCAAGGTTCATCTGCTAATTTTGTCGAGCACGTTCAATCAATATCTAATATTACATCCGATGCATCAAACCTGGAAAGAATAAACAGGTGGCAATCTGCCATACGGATGTTTAATGAAAGACCATTCTGGGGCTGGGGTCCGGGAACTTATCAGTTTTTATATGCACCTTATCAAAGGTCAAAAGAAAAAACCATTATCAGTACAAATGCAGGCGATTTGGGCAATGCACACAGTGAGTATTTAGGGCCTCTTGCCGAGAGTGGGATAATGGGAATGCTCTCGGTAATTCTAATTGTTGTTTTTGCGATTTATACAGGATTAAAAGTTTACCGAAAAGCGGTTCATAGAGAAATAAAAATAATCAGCCTTTCAATTGTAATAGGATTGATTTCTTACTTCGTTCATGGCTTTTTGAATAATTTCCTTGATTCTGACAAGCCTTCCGTACCTGTTTGGGGATTCATTGCAATTATTGTTGCTTTAGATTTGTACCACAACAATAAAAATGAAACAAAAATTAAAATAAATTAAGGATATAGATTTTTGCATTGTTAAACCCGTAGAAAACAGGTATGCAAAAAAAGTCAGAGCTAATATAGTAAGTATTTAGTATTCTTTTATCCTGTGTTCTTTGCAATTTACTTTTCAACGGGTTTAATTATTTTATATAATTGCTTGGATAATAAAATATTTTATATATTTGCAGCGCATTTAATTCCCTAATGAATTTCGTAAATAATTTTTCTTCATACGTAATAATGTTACTGACAAATTTGTTGGAGATACACTAAAGCAGGATAGATAATTCAAACGTTTTAAATATTTCCCATATAATATTAATCAATAAATAAGTTATTATTAATACTTTTTTTAACGAACACATTTTAAAAAAATCAAAAAAATAATCTACATGTATGATATAATTGAGCTTAATGGAAAATTGGTGTCTGATTTAAGAGAGATTGCAAAAAGACTTCAGATTGTTAAATACGAAGGTTTAAAGAAACAAGATTTGATCTATAAAATTTTAGACTACCAGGCTCTGCATCCTTCACAGGAGGTCATTGATAAAGAAAACAAAGAAAAGAAATTCAAAGGTAAAAGAAAACGAGTTAAAGATGAACCGGTGAAAAAAGTAGCTTCAACTAATATATTTGACAAAACACCATCAGTATCAAAGAAGGAAGATACAAAAAAGGTTGATACGGATTTGTTCACTGAAATACCTGAAGCTGCAGTAAAGAAAGATGAGCCTAATGTTACAAAAACAACTGATAGTTTAGAAGGAGAAATACTCTCAGGTAATAAAGAGCCGGAGGATAAAAAGGAGCCGGAGGATAAAAAGGAGAAAAAATATGAAAGGCAAAACCGGCCTGAAAGAGAACAAAGGGGCAAGCCCTATGAGAAAAAGAAAGATGAGTATTCCTTTGAATTTGAAGGATTGGTATCAAGTGAAGGAGCTTTGGAAATTATGCAGGATGGATATGGTTTTCTCAGGTCTTCGGATTACAATTACCTGAATTCACCTGATGATATATACGTATCACAGTCACAAATAAAACTTTTCGGTTTAAAGACAGGAGATACCGTAAAAGGAAGTATTCGTCCGCCGAAAAACGGCGAAAAGTACTTTCCGCTTATTAAAGTTGAAAAAATAAACGGAAGAAAAGCTGAGGATATACGCGACAGAATCCCATTTGATTTTCTCACTCCCTTATTCCCTGAAAAAAAATACAACCTTACCGGACACCCTGAAGAAACCCCTTCCACCAGGATTATTGATATGTTTTCTCCTATAGGTAAAGGCCAGAGGGGACTGATTGTAGCACAGCCAAAAACAGGAAAAACAGTCTTGCTCAAAGAAATAGCTAATGCCATTGCCTCGAACCACCCTGAAACTTACCTGATAGTTTTGCTAATTGACGAAAGGCCTGAAGAGGTTACAGATATGGCAAGAAGCGTTAAAGCTGAAGTAATTTCTTCAACATTTGACGAACCTGCAGAAAGGCATGTTAAAATTGCAAACCTTGTTTTGGAAAAAGCAAAAAGAATGACTGAATGCGGTCATGATGTTGTAATATTACTTGATTCAATCACTCGTTTGGCAAGAGCTTATAATACGGTTGCTCCGGCATCAGGTAAAGTTCTGTCGGGCGGCGTTGAGGCTAATGCTTTACAAAAGCCTAAACGTTTCTTTGGCGCTGCCAGGCAGATTGAGAACGGCGGTTCGCTTACAATAATTGCTACGGCGCTGATTGATACCGGTTCAAAAATGGATGAAGTGATATTCGAAGAGTTTAAAGGTACAGGTAATATGGAGCTTCAATTAGACAGAAAATTGTCCAATAAACGAATTTATCCTGCTATTGACATTGTTGCCTCAAGTACAAGAAGGGAAGATTTACTGATTGATAAAGAGCAACTGCAAAGGATATGGATATTAAGAAATCATCTTGCAGATATGAACCCGCTTGAAGCTATGGAATTTCTTAAAGATAAAATGAGATTCACTGAGACTAATGAAGAATTCCTGATATCAATGAACGGGTAGGTTTATCAGGCGCTTAGAGAGCAACTTTTACCAACATAGTCTGTTTTTACTGCATCAATCCTGATTCAATCAGTTTTTCGGGGTCGCTCACAATTAGAATTATTCTCCATGGGGTTTTAAAAGGTGTTTTCGTTTTTACTTTTATTCCGTCAGGAAAAGGAACCAAATAACAATCAAATTCAAGTTCATCTTCCTCATCCCTTTTTAGTGTCAGCCTTGCATAATCAGTTGGGTTGGCTTCATGTATTGAAATATACAAACCATTTTTCAATTCAAATGTAACCGGTGTATTTAACGTCTCAATCTCTTTAAAAGATGTGTTACGATAAAAACGTTCGTAACCTATGGAATCAGCAGGTATCCACCAGGCAATGCAATCCGAACCAAGCCTAAACTCAGTTTCTTCCGAAACTATCTCAACATTCGTAAGTCCTTCCTGTTCGGGAAAAACATACCTGAAGCCTATACCATTATTAAATACTCTGAAAACAATATCGAATTTCCTGCCTAAGGCACCTTCTTGTTGCAGGGATATTGTGAGTTCATTATATTTACTTTTAAACGAAAAAAAATCACCCAAAACCGTATCCCTGATTTCGTTAACAGACCTGGTTTTCCTGGCAGCAAGGACAAATCCATCAATTAGAGAATCATTATCTTTTAAAATAAACCCAAGAGACGACCAGTCAATGACAATCTCTTTATTATAATATACCAAATAATACGGTTCACCCTTATTCAGATTGAAATAGACATGTATCTTTGAATCAGGCGAAGGCACAATTGCTTCGAAGCTGTCTTTTGGCTTGTTGCACGAAAATATCAGAGGCAAAAGCAGGATTAAAAAAAAATTTTTTATAGACATCGCAACAGAATTTTATAACTCGCTAAATTATGAATGTATTTGGAGAGAATGAATAAATATTTATTAAAAAAAAGTCAACAAAAATCCATCTTCCGGATCGAGCATAGAATTAATGAGCCTGGCACCTTGATATTTTGAAATGTCTTCGGATTTTATTTTTTTAGAAATTATTTTACCTTCATCCAGTAATTTTTGTCTTTTGGTTCCAAAGAGTAGCGGGTGCGATGGTGTTACCCATTGTTTACCATTAAATAATATAATATTTGAAAAGGAAGTATCGGTAACCCAGCCGTTTCTTATGATTAAAATATCATCGCAATCTCCTCTTTTTTCAAACAATTCATTTATCATTGATCTGTCGTGATACTTAAAGCCATATTCAATATCGTTACATTCGACAAGTTTCAATGAATGAATTATTCGGGGCTTATAAGGTTCAAACTCAATTTTTTCAATCTTCTTATCGTAGATCACACGGCATTTATAAACATCATCCGAAAGGGAAGAAGGAATTTTAATGATATTTTCAAGATAAATAAAATCGTCAGCCCCGAAAAGCTCTTTCCTCGACCTGTTAAGCCTGCTGTTATGGTATTCGATGTTTTGCAGGTTTTTGTTTATTACTTTTATAGTTTCAAACAACAGGCACATACACTTTATCTATCATTTCGTTGTATTCCGATTCACAGTTACTGAAGCAGGTGATACCGCCGCCGCTTTTAAAATAGATTTCGTCACCGATTATCTCGATAAATCTTATCATTACGGCGCTGTCGAGTTTTTCTCCATCAAAATAACCGAAAACACCCGTAAAGTATCCCCGGTTATATACTTCCGACTCTTTAATTATATCCACCGTTTTTTTCTTGGGTGCGCCGCTGATGGAGCCGGCAGGCAGCAAAGGCATAAAAATATCCCCTATCTTTTCTTTCCAGTTGTCGGGTAATTCACCGGTGATCTTCGAGCTGGTTTGCAGTAACTCTTTTTCGTGAGTTTTTATTTTATCAATATATCTGAACTTTTCCACCCGTACATTTTTAGCAACCATGCTCAGGTCATTTCTTATCAGGTCAACTATGGTGTTATGTTCTGCCGTTTCCTTTTTGTTATTCAATATGAGCTGCTCAGCATTTTCAATGTTCGCATCAATGGTGCCTTTCATAGGAAAGGACGAAATTTTACCATTTTTGACCTGAACAAAAATTTCAGGTGAAAATACTACAAACTTATCCATGAAATACAGTTTATATTTTGCTGTGGAATGAAGGAATATCTCTTTCAGTGTAAGATTTATTTCAATTTTTGTCGGGAAAGTGAGGTTTAGCAAATATGAATTCCCAAAATTGATATGTTTTAATACGTTCTCAAAAGCAGATTTATACCTTTCGAATTTAACAGGATATTTTCTTAAGATTATTTTTTTACTCAGCGGATAAGCCTGATGGAAATTCTTAATCCCGTTAATATCAAAAAAAATATTATTGTCCTCAAGTTCTGAAATCCTGAAAATAAGAGGTTTTTCCATGCCGAAGTCAAATATGAATACAAAAGGAATTGAACTTTTCCCATACTCATTCATCAGGTTTATTATATCTTTGACAGGCTGCATAACTAAGAGGGCAAAGGTAAGGAATATTGTTATTGTCTATTGACTATTTTCCCCCGGGGGAAACATGAAACATGAAACATGAAACACTCTTTTATATGAAAATCCTGCTGATTGATAATTACGATTCATTTACCTATAACCTGGTTCAGATAATTGAACAGCATGGTAAAAATGAATTTATTGTTTTACCATACGATAAGGTTGATAATAATGTGATCGCAGGATATGACAAAATACTATTATCACCCGGTCCGGGCATTCCTGATGACTTCCCGAAACTCGAAGCCTTTGTAAGGAGGTTTTACAAGGAAAAAAGTTTTTTCGGTATTTGTCTGGGTTATGAAGCCATTGCCCTGGCTTTCGGTGCTAAATTATATAAACCCGGAGATGTTTTTCACGGAGTTTCAAAAAAAACCTGTATTACACAAAAAGAAGATTATCTGTTCAGAGATATAAATGACGGTTTTCAAAGTGGTCTTTATCATTCGTGGGCTATTGACAAAAGCAGTTTTCCTGAAGAACTAATTATCATAGCTCTCGCAGAGGATGGGATTATTATGGCAATCTCTCACAGAAGGTATGATATAAAAGGTATTCAATTCCATCCGGAATCGATCATGACAAAAGCAGGGGGAAAAATTCTATTTAATTGGCTGGAATTTCATCCTTAAATAAGAAAAATTAAAATTTGTACCAATATTAATGTATCTTTTTCTGCCAGAACACTTTATCTAAAAAAATGCGTAATATTACGCAGTGTTTCTACGTATATTCCCTTATTAAAATTGGGTAATTTCTCGTATTTTTTTTCCATTTCATCTTCATAAATTTGTAATGTGATTTAAAATTACAACCAAATGAAAAAGATAAACTATTAGAAATAATTTTAAAAGATAGAAAACAACAAAAATGGAAAACCACAAGCTAAAAGAAATATTAAACCTTATCTGAATTGATAAGATTTAACAATACATAAAAATGAGGATAGTATGAAAAAAATTATCGATGTAAATACAGGGTATGTTAAAGCCGGTAGAGAAGATACGATATTAAAATCAAACGCGATAGGTTCGTGTGTTGTTATTGCAGCCTATGATTCAACAAAGAAGGTAGGCGCTCTGGCACATGTTATGGTTCCAGGAACCGCGCCTGAAGGAAAAACCTTCCAGAGAACAAGATATGCTGCTAATGCCATAGAGAAAATGATAAACAGGATGACTCACCTGGGAGCAAATAAGCATGGTATCGAAGTGTGTTTAGTAGGTGGAGCGAATGTGCTAAAAAGGGAAGACGATATTGGTCAACAAACTATCTTCTCGGTTATTAAACTTCTCAAAGAAAAACATATAAAAATAAGAGCAAAAGCTATCGGTGGTACAAAGAGGAGAAGTATATCTATAGATATTAAAAAGGGATGCATTCACTTTACTGAGGGAGACTTAAAGGAAAGGTTATTGTGGAAAGCACAGGAGGGAGTGGTAGAAATAAAAGATAACGGTAATAAAAAAATAAAATATGAAAATAAGACAAAAGAACAGCTCATAGAAGAGCTGACAGATTTACACCAGCAAATTAATGAGTTAGGAAAGTCAGAAACTGAACTTAAGCATGCTGAAAAGGAACTGCGGGAAACAAGCAACTACTTAGAAAACCTGATTAACTATGCTAGTGCTCCTATTATCGTCTGGGACCCGGAATCCAAAATAATAAGGTTCAACAATTGCTTTGAGCGTCTTACAGGTTATATATCCTGGGAAGTCATTGGTCAGGATTTGAGCATGCTCTTCCCGGAAGCAAGCCGTGACGAATCACTGAACAAAATCGAACGTACTTTTAAAGGTGAATACTGGGAGTCAGTGGAAATCCCGATTCTTCGCAAGGATGGAAATATCCGAATAGCGCTCTGGAACTCGGCGAACATTTATGCTGAGGATGGCACAACCCTTTTAACTATCATGGCCCAGGGACAGGATATCACCGATCGCATGAAGACAGAGGAGGAACTGAGAGCTGCTAACCAACAACTCGATGCAAATAATCAACAGTTAAGGGCAAGTGAGCAACAACTAAAAGCTGCCAACCAGCAACTTGGTGCGAGTAACCAACAATTAAAAGCAAGTGAACAACAATTGAAAGCTGCTAACCAGCAGCTTGATGCAAGCAATCAGCAATTAACAGCTAGTGAACAACAACTAAAAGCTTCCAATCAGCAGTTACAAGCAAGTGAACAACAACTAAAAGCGTCTAATCAGCAACTATTAGAACGGGTAAAAGAGCTGAACTGTTTTTATGGTATTTCTAAAATTGTTGAAATACCCGATATTTCATTGGAAGAAATATTCCAGAGGACAGTTGAACTAATTCCCGCTTCCTGGCAATATCCCGAAATCACTGTTTGCCGGATGATTATTAATAGTAAGGAATACAAAACACGTAACTTCAAAAAAACCGAATGGAAGCAGAACAATGACATTTTTGTCGATAATGAGAAGGTGGGCTCTATTGAAATCTATCAATTGAAAAAAATGCCGGATAGCAATGAAGAACCGTTCCTAAAAGAAGAAAGAAGTCTGCTTAACGCGATTGCTGAACGTTTGGGACAAATTGTCGAGCGCAAGAAGTCGGAAGAAAAGATAAAACACCTCAATCGTGTTCTCAGAGCCATACGAAATGTCAACCAGTTCATCACAAAAGAGAAAGACCGTGATAGACTCATAAAAAGAGCATGTGAAAATCTTGTTGCCACCAGAGGTTATTTTAATGCATGGATTGCTTTGTTGGATGAATCTGGTAAGTTTATCACATTTGCTGAAGACGGTTTGGATAAAGATTTTTTACCTATAATCGAGCTTATGAAAAGTGGTAAGATAACAGCTTGCGGAAAAAATTCTTTCAAGAAAAAAGATGTAGTTATAATAGAAAATCCACTAATCGAATGCAAAGATTGTCCGTTGTCCGTGAAATATGCAAACAGAAGTGCAATGACAATCCGGCTGGAATATGAAGGAAAAATTTACGGATTTATGTCTGTTTCAATTCCTGAAGAACTAATAAAAGATGATGAAGAGTTTAGCCTGTTTAAAGAAGTCACAGGAGATATATCCTTTGCTCTATACAGCATCGAGGTTGAAAAAGAGCGCAAGCAGGCAGAGGAAGAATTGAAAAAACACCGCGAGCACCTTGAAGAATTAGTGAAAGAACGTACAACTGAACTGGAAAAGAAGAATGCAGAATTGGAAAGGTTTAACAACCTATTTGTTGGCAGGGAATTCAGGATAAAAGAATTAAGGGATAAGATAAAAGAACTTGAAAGAAAATATAAACAACCATGAAATATAAAATTACTGAGCTTATTGACCTGAAAAAAATTCAGGTCGTCATCGAAAATTTCTGTAAAGCCAGTGGAATTGCATCAGCAATAATAGACCTTGATGGAAAAGTAATAATAAGTTCAAGATGGCAGAAAATATGTACCGATTTTTTTAGGGTAAATCCTCAAACCCTTAGCAAATGTATTGAAAGCGATACTGTGCTTGCAAATAAATTACTTGTAGGTCAAAAATATGTGATTTATAAATGCCGGAATGGACTGGTAGATGCTGCAGCGCCCATTATAATTGAAGGAGAGCACATGGCAAATTTATTTATCGGACAAATTTTATTTAATCCGCCGGATATAAATTTTTTTCAAAAGCAGGCTCAAAAGTATGGCTTTGATCAGGCGTCATATCTCAAAGCGCTTTCTGAAGTTCCCGTTCTGTCTGAAGACCTTTTCAGGTCAATGTTGGACTTTGTTTCCGGGTTTGCAGAATTATTAGGTGAAATGGGATTACAACAAATCAGACAAGCTGAAGCTACTGTAGCGCTCAGGGAGAGTGAGAGCAAATACAAGCACTTATATAGTATGGTAAGGTTAATGTGCGATAATTTTCCGGACCTTATCTGGACAAAAGATTTGGAGAGTAAGTTTATTTTCGCAAATAAAGCTTGTTGTGAAAAATTACTGAATGCCAAAAATACTGATGAGCCAATTGGAAAAACGGATATGTTTTTTGCAGAAAGGGAAAAGAAATCACATCCTGATAATCCTGACTATCATACATTTGGAGAGACATGTAGGGATTCGGATTTAGTTGTTTTAAAAACAAAAAAAGCACAGAGAAGCGATGAGTCAGGAAATATTAAAGGTAAATTTGTCTTCCTTGATGTTTATAAAGCACCTTTCAAGGATGAAAAAGGTAATCTGATTGGAACAGTCGGCTGTGCAAGAGAGGTTACTAAAGAGAAAAAGTTGGAAAAGGAGCGAAAACAGGCTGAAGAAGAACTAAAAAAACACCGCAAGCACCTTGAAGAACTTGTAAAAGAACGAACAAAAAGAATTGAAGACTCACAGCAAGCCCTGACTTATCTTATCGAAGATGCTAATGAGTCTCGTATTGAACTTAATATCATAAATAATAAACTTAATACTACTAATAAAGAACTGGAATCATTTTCGTATTCGGTATCGCACGACCTGAGAGCTCCGCTTCGTTCTGTTGACGGTTTTTCAAAAATATTACTGGAAGATTATCACGATGCTTTGGATAAACAGGGAAAACATTACCTTCAACGGATTAGAGCCGGCACACAAAAAATGGGGCAACTAATTGATGACCTTTTAAACCTGTCACGAATCGGAAGGCAACCTTTAAATAAAAAAACCACAAATTTAAAAACTATTGCTAACGAAGCTTATAAATTACTGGAATCTGAAAGAAAAAACAGAAAAGTGAAATTCACTGTTCATGAATGCCCGGAAACTCTTGCCGACCCTAATCTTATGCAAAATGTTTTTTCGAACCTGCTTTCTAATGCTTTAAAATTTACAAAAAATAAACCGCTAACTGAAATTGAGTTTGGTTATAAAGAAAAAGATAATAAAACAATATTTTTTATTAAAGACAACGGTGTGGGCTTTGATATGAAATTTGCCGATAAACTGTTTTCACCGTTTCAACGGCTTCATACCAATGAAGAATATGAAGGCTCCGGAATCGGTTTGGCAATAGTTCAACGAATTATTTTCAAGCATGGCGGACAGATATGGGTGGAATCAGAGCCTGATAAAGGGACGACGTTTTATTTTATGTTGAATGGTTGAATGGTCATTCGGTGGTCATTAAATAGTCATTCAATAGTCATTTCATGCAATTGCGAGAAACGACAACTTAATAACAGCGAAGCAAATGACAACTAAAACAACATATCATGAACTCTAAAGACGTAAAAATTCTCTTAGTCGAGGATAATCCCGATGATGTTGAATTAACATTCCGGGCTTTTAAAAAGCACAATCTTGCAAATGAGATTATTGTTGCCAAAGATGGTGAAGAAGCACTTAATATCCTGTTGCCACAAAAGAAAGAAAACGCTAAGCGGCCGGATTTGATTTTACTCGACCTGAAATTACCAAAAGTAGATGGCTTAGAAGTTTTAAGGCAGGTAAAAAGTAACCCTGAAACAAAGCCTATTCCTGTTGTTATCCTGACTTCTTCAAGAGAAGAAAAAGACCTTATGGAAAGCTATCACCTCGGTGTAAATAGCTATATCCGTAAACCTGTGGATTTTGAACAGTTTACAAAAGTGGTAATACAGCTTGGTTTATACTGGTTGCTGCTGAATGAAGCGCCACCAAAAGAATAAGGGGGGTAATTCAATGGTCATTCGATGGTCATTCAATTGTAATTCGATAATCATTCGATGGTAAATTTAAAATATATAAGAAGATGAATAAACAAAAATTAAACCTGCTGATCCTTGAGGACAATCCTATTGATGCGAAATTGATGGTAACAAAACTTAAAAAAGAGGGTTTTGTTTTTGAATGGGAAAGAGTTGAAACGAAAAAATCATTTATAAAAGCTC
>JADHVR010000085.1 GCA_016783885.1 Bacteroidales bacterium | reverse complement strand
CTCCGCTTAGGTTAATTGACCATTTAGAAAGAAGTCCGGTTGACTTTTCACCTCCCCACTTCTGAGAAAAGCATATTTGGGGAAAAACAATACATATGTTCAAAATGATTAGGATAATATACTTTATCATTGTTTTCATAACATTAAAATTTTAATTCAAATTTTTTTATTAATTTCCTTGCTAAATTAGCCCATGGGAAAAGCGAAATCAATAATAAATTAGTTAACGGTGACCCAGGACGAGGGAACGGGGACAATGAATTATTGTACGGGAGCTAATTTTTTATTTTATTTTTGGATGAGGTTAATGATTGTATTTCGTGGATATCCCTAACCCCCCGCTGGTTCAAGTCTTCGAGCCCAGCCTCGTGCGCCAGCATGACTTGGGCATCTGGCTTAAAAAAACCGACAGGATACCACCCCATCGGTTTATAAAGTAGGGTAATTTTTAGAAAGGAAAAGAATAAACCTAATTATTAACCAAAACCAATTAAGGAAAGACACCCCACTTTAAAGTCTTTATTTATTTATTTATGATGGATAAGTTTTAGCAATCTTCTCAGACAACAAATATGCAAAATAATATCCCTAAAATCAAGCTTTTAGCTCATTTTCTCTTCTCCCATTTCAACAAATCTCCACCTGTATCTATAAATCTCAATAAATATCCATTATCTTACAATTCAAACTTTGATCACATTCTAATCATGAAACCCACCATAGGCAGTCGGGCAACTATAAACAAACGTAAAAAAGGAAAGAGACCTTCCGCCTCCCGCCGGTTTGTCGAGATAAACACCCACCACAACATCACCATGAAACGTGAGTTCCTTTATGTAGAAGACGTAAAAGAAGCAATCAACATCAACACCCTCGAAGAAAGGATTAGGCTAAAGAGGTGACTTATAAAGCAATTACAGAGCAATGTATCAAAAGAAAAATTAATCCAGAAATTATCCAACCTCGCGGAAAGAGACCGGCACCTGCTTTAAAAACGCTATAAAATATCAATATAAAGTCTGACAAAAATCTCACTTTTCTAAAGTAATTTTATTGTGATTAATAATTTTAATTAATTTTATCAAAAATATAAAGATTATGACAAATATAACTTATTTAATAGGTGCTGGAGCCAGTTGTGGAATTAGAGATGATAATGCTAGCCTTCCTAATTATTCTATGCCTTTTGTAAAGGAAATACCTGCAAGGTTAGAATTAATGATTTATATATTAGAACAAGCAAAAGAATCTGTTAATAATAGTGTAGTAGATGGGATCAAATTAGGAAAAGGTTTACAAAAATCATATCATGAAGTATTAGAAGAATTAATTCAAAAATTTAATATATTTAAAGAAAATGTAAAATCCCATGCTTCAATTGATACATATGCAAAGAAAATTTATTTCACAGATAAACCAAACTCAAATGGTATATATGAAAAGTATGAAGAAGTAAAGGCATTAATAGAATTATATTTTCTTTTTGAACATTATTTTGTTCATCATGATATAAGGTATGATCTTTTTCTTGCTTCAATTTTAAAAGGTTCACAGGGTGGAAATATTAAACTTCCAAAATCAATAAATATTATTTCATGGAATTACGATTTTCAATTTGAAGCATCGTTAGCAAATTTCTTTCATACTGATAGATTAAAGGAATTAAGAAATAATTTTGATATTTATCCAGGTAGAGAAAAAGATATTACTCCTGATGAATTAGATGAATTTAAGTTTATACATCTAAATGGTGTTTCAGGTGCTTTTTATAATGAAAACCAAAAATCAAGGTGCAAATCTGATGATATTTTATTAGTAAAGAATATTGGTAACTTTAATATTAGTGAAATAATAAAGGCAATTGAAGACAAAAACGAAAATATAGTTTCTGAAATAAAAAATATTTCAAGATTATTGTTACCAATTATAAATACAATAATAGATAAATATGCTTTTTATTCTGTACAAAAAAAATTATCTTCTATTAAATTTGCTTGGGAACTAGAAGATTTGAGAGTTTCACCTATAGATTATAAATTTCCGTTTGCAAAAATTGTTCTTAAACAAACTGATATATTGGTAATAATAGGTTATTCTTTTCCAACATTTAACAGGAAAATAGATAAAATGATATTTAAAAACTTAGGGGATTATGTAACCATATATTTGCAGGTTCCTGATTTTGATTATAATCCTATAAAAACCAAAATTAATTCACTTTCTTTCAGTAGATTTAGTGAATCAATTAATCAAATTGATATAATGAATGAATTCTTTATACCATATGAATTTGTTGGGTAACTTTATGCTATTGTATTTAAACATTAATAAAACCAAAATAAAATGAGAAAAGTACTTTTATTTATCTCAACTCTATTAATAATTAGTGGTTGTTTAAACAATTCGAATAATAAATTAGGCAAGACCAACTCCCATGAAAAAGGTGAAACATTAAATGAAATTTTAGAGAAGAAAAAAGGATTTAAGAAATTACAAATTGGTAAAAATATTCAAGATTTTTCAAATTATATAATATCGTCAAATCCAAATTTTGAAAGAAACAAATCAAAGCAATTAGCTTGGTATAAAATTGACCATATAAAATTAAATTATATGAAATTTGGCAACGCAAAAATTAATAGCATTTCTTTAACATGCATTGATAACATTATTAGTCTCATAGAGATTCGATGTGATTATGATGAAAACTTACCAAATGATTTAATATTATTTTATGGCCTATATAACGATTATAAATCAGAAGATAAAAACGAACACATAACTCACACTCATACATGGATTTCGGAAAATTATATTTTAACATGTACTAGAAGTTATATGAGTTTTGAGTGGGTTTCTCGACGATTTAAAGAAAATCCTAATTTTAAACCTTATAAAGGTTTATCAGTGGAAATAAAAAAGAAAAATTTTGATGAAGAAAAGATGAAGATTTTAAAAAATGAAAAGAAGACACTGGAAGAAAAAAGGAAAGCTGAAGCTCTTAAAAACTTTTAAATAAATCTAATAAAGTTATGTGTATCCAGCTTGATTTATCTAACTGTTTAATTATCCAAAAGCTATATAAACATAACATGTAGTTATAGTAGCAGCCTTGCAATATCTAACCGCACACTCCTTCTCCTGCCCCTTGTTGGTGTTTTCACCAATGAGTATTAATTTAAATTTTCTTATATTACCCCTGCAACTTTGATTAACTTCTAATCATATGAAACCCTCAATTGGCAAACGGGCAGGTTTATATAATAATAAGGAAGAAAAAAGACCTTCCGCAGCCCGTGAATTTGTTGAGATCAACACACACCACAACATCACCATGAAACGCGAGTTCCTTTATGTAGAAGACGTAAAAGAAGCAATCAACATCAACACACTGGAAGAAAGAATAAAACTCAAAAGATGGCTTATAAAACAACTTCAAAAAAATGTCTCAAAAGAATATTTAAAACAGGCTTTATTTAATTCTGAAGACAAAGACCGGCATAAACTACAAAAAAATTTCAGGATCACTATAAAATGATTTTTTTATTTATTAGTCCTGATATTTCAAAGAGTAACCTCTTCGGTTTTTTCATGTCAACCTTACTTGATCGGTTCTTTTTTAATCTTTTTAATCCCTTTTAAATTATTCATTTCATCATAATCCTTAACTATCCTGGCAACACCCCGGAAAGGGTATCTTATTTCAGGACGAGTCCTTGTGCGTTGATTTAGTCAATAAGTTTACAGTAGGCAGTTGGCAACAAGAATATATAAACCGTAAATAACAATTATTTATCTTTAGATTTAGAATGAACTGCCCTGAATAAAACATGAAAACACTTGACATTAATGTGTAATTTTCGTATTTTGCGCTCCGCAACTTAAAAACTGAACTGCTATGAAATTGATAGTTACATGTTTATTTTCGGTTATTATGGTTTATTCAACCATAGCACAGAATGTCGCAATTTCCGACGATGGTACTTACACAGCAGATAATTCTGCTATGTTAGACGTTAAATCTACTTCTAAAGGCTTGTTGATCCCCAGGCTTAACTCTTTTGAAAAAGATAATATTCCTTTACCTGCTCATGGTCTTTTAATTTATCAAACTGATGGTGAAGAGGGATTTTATTATAATAATGGCACACCCTCTGCACCGGAATGGATCACATTCACGGATGAGTCGAATGCCTTGTGGAGAAAAGATCCAAATAAGAATGTTACCTATTTATCAGGCAATTCCGACAGTATTGGTATTGGTACGGATTCACCTTCAGCAAGGTTGTCAACCGATGGCATGATTGAAGCTATGTCGGATGGATATAAATTTCCGGATGGCAGTGTACAGGCAACTGCTGTATTTCCTGCGAATTTTTCAGGATATGAAAGTGCAGCAGACCGAAGATGGGTAATAGCAATGTGCGCTGACGAGATACCAGGTTCGTGGGAGTACCAGGGATTTGAAGAATGCAGTAAGGTTATTGACCTTGAATGGGGTATTTATGTACCTTATGAACCCGGAGGTGGAGGTGTAACAGGTAACAGAGTGCATAAGCCTATTACAGTGATTAAAAACATTGATAAAGCAACTGTTAGATACATACAAGAATTGGTCGAAGGCCAGGGGATTAATGAAATTGAATTTCACTTTTTTTGGATTAACCCTGATACTCAGCAAAAACAGGTGTATTATGTTATCACTATAGGGGATGTAAAAGTAATTGATTTTAACCATGATGTTACCCATGTAGGAAATGAAATCTTTTCACACGTTGATATTATATCATTTGCATATGAAATTATCCATTGGAACTGGTTACCAGATGGAATAGAATTCCAGGATAATGCAATAGGGCCATAATAATCCATAAAAATCTATTCAACAACTATAAATTCCGTACGGCGGTTATTTTGCCCTCATCGGCAAATGCAATAAATGTCAATCACCATTAATCCGCTATGGAAAAGAATTATCGCTGTTGTTTTCTTTAGAAGTCTTCATCGAGTTCATTGATCATCATGTTGACAAAGGTTCGGTATTCGAAAAAAAATTACTTCCACACTTTCCTTAACTCATTCTCAATTTTATTTTTAATATCCTTCAAATCCGATTTCTTTATTTTTTTAATTTCCTTTTCCAGCTTCTCATACTGCTTCTTAGCGGTTTTAGTCATATTCGGGATTATCTTCTCCCTCACTTCGTCACCGGCATCCTTTAAAACATGCGCCATTTCTTCAGGGTCAATTTTCTTTATCAACTGCTTCACCTTCGCATTCGATATCTTTACAATGTCATCTAATGTATAATCTTTTATATTATCCCATTTAGCCTTAGCCTTTGCCTCAGCCTCAGCCTCAGCCTTTTTCCCTTTTTCTTTTACTTTATCAAACATATCCGGTTTATATTTTTCATCCACCCTGATCATAAAATCGGAAAGCACATTCATATAATTTATAAATGCTTCGTAAGGCGATGGATAAGGATTGAAATAGCGGTGTACATCGCCATCGGAGAACCACTTGGTGCACATATAATAAAAATGATCGCTGGCTTGAAGGTAATTCCAGTCGCGTATGATTTCTTTATCATCACATAATTTAACTTTAGCTTCCACAGAATAAAGTTTCTCAAAAGCTTCATCCTGCAATTCATTTCCCAACCAGGCAGTCAGGTCTCTTTCTTCATCAGCCCATGATATCGGATATGGCACATGAATTTCACCGGCAGGATTCAATTTTGCAGCGACTTCTTTCGGTGTTCTGAATTTAAAATCAGTTTCAGAAAGCACTTTACCCGGCAATGCCTTTATAAATTCAAAAATACCTGTATCTGCCCATTGATGTTCTCCAAAGGTTTCGTAGTCGATAAAAAGATTCACAACCTGCTGTTCAGGATCAATATTTTTCAGCCACCCCGCATATTTTTCAGATGTTACCGGATACTCTGCCCATCCCTGGTCCGAAAAACGGAAAGCAATATCATCGCTCAGCCGATAGTTTTTTAACAACAGTTTTAATTCCGGATTGCTTGCATGATGATAAAGGAAATTCGGGCTTTTCCAACCCAAAACATGTTTAGCGCCTTCGGTCAGCATAGTTTTATAACCCATTTCTGCCACCATCTCTCCGATATCATCCGAATAGATTAACTCTGTATTTCTGAATGTAACCGGTTTTTGTCCGAAAAGTTCCTCTATCTTTTTACTATGAAGGTCAACCTGCCTTTTGAATTCTTCTTTGCTTTTCAGTGATGCCAATGAATGGGCATAAGTTTCCGTAAGAAATTCCACATTGCCGGTTTTGGCTAATGCTTTAAAACTTTTGAGCACTTCAGGCGCATACATTTCGAATTGCTCGATTGCCAATCCTGATATTGAAAAGCTAACCTTAAAATCCGAATCATATTTTTTGATTAATTCAAGAATCAAATCATTGGCAGGCAAATAACATTTTTTTGCTATTCGCCGGATGATCGAATGGTTCTGGAACTCATCGTAATAATGATGATTCACGCCCATATCGAAAAACCTGTAAGTCCTGAGCCGGAACGGCTGATGAACCTGGAAATAAAAACAGATTGATTGCATAAACAATTGGATTACAAATGACTAAAATTACATATGAACTAAAATTACAAACGAAGCGAAGCAAGTCCGTATGGATGACTAAAATTTAAAATCTATATTTCTATGTTCTTGCCGCATCCCGATAAACATCCATTATCTTCACCGCAGCATTTTCCCATTTCAGGTCATTCACTTCATTTTTCCCGTATTTTTTAAACATTTCAAAGAGGGCTTTGTAATGAAGCAAGCCGTAAATAGCATCAGCGGTTCCATTCACATCCCAGAAATCGACTTTAATGGCATGTTTCAATACTTCGGCTACTCCTGACTGCTTTGAAACGATAACCGGAACATTGGTTCGCATAGCTTCCAGGGGAACAAGCCCGAATGGTTCGGAAACAGAAGGCATAACGAAAACATCGCTTAGGGCAAACATTCTGTCAACCGCTTCTCCTTTCAGGAAACCCGTAAAATGAAAACGATCGGCTATTTTTAACTGCGCAACCCTTCTTATCATTTTATTCAGCATATCACCCGAACCTGCCATTACAAAACGCACATTCCTGTCTTTCTGAAGAACTTTATAAGCTGTTTCGATAAAATATTCAGGACCCTTCTGGAAAGTGATCCGACCGAGAAAAGTAACAACTTTCTCTTTGACAGCTTTCTTAATATTCAAAACTTCAGGTTTATCAACCGGCTCAATAGCATTGTGAACTGTAAAAATCTTTTTCGGGTCAATACCATGTTTATCAATCACAATCTTCCGGGTAAGGTTACTAACGGCAATAACCCTGTCGGCAGCCATCATTCCGCTTCGTTCAATATCGAATAGGATAGTATTTATATTTTCGCCTGTTCTGTCGAATTCAGTGGCATGAATATGAACCACTAATGGCTTTCCGCTTACTTTTTGAGCTGCAACTCCGGCATAATAAGTCAGCCAGTCATGGGCATGGATCACATCAAAATCGTACTTGGCAGCAATGGCTCCACCCACCAGTGCATATCTCGAAACCTCTTCCATCAGGTCTTTACCATACTTGCCTGAAAATTCATACTTTCGTGAAAATATCGATTTCTTTCGCAGTTCCTTTTCCAGCTTAGTTTCGGTAGTAATGTTCTCAAATTCTTCAGGATCAAGGTATGGAACCAGATTTGAACCCACCTCAAGGTATGTAAATTTTTTTGCAAACTGTACAAACTCATTATCATAGACATCAACCGTTACATCACTGGCATCAACCAGCCTCACTGCCCGCTGATCTTCATCTCCATAAGCCTTCGGAACAACGAACAATACTTCTGCTCCCTTATTAAGCAGCCCTTTAGTCATACCATAACAAGCCGTACCGAGTCCGCCTGTAATATGTGGCGGGAATTCCCAACCGAACATTAATACTTTCATTAGCTCTGATCTGAATTTTTCTCGTTTTGTTTGATCAAATAATTTATTCTTAATAATTCTGCAACACTCCATGCCTGCGAAATTGCTCCTTTTCCTCTGTGTGGCGGATCGCCATAATATAATTCCGAAATAGTTCCTATACCGTGTTCATTCATTTCTTCTTCGAATCCGTTGTAAAGTTCTTTTATAAAATGTATCCCTCCTTTACCATGCAATTTGAGATAACCCTCTGCAAAATGACCTAAAAGCCATGGAAATACCGAGCCATTGTGATACGCCCTGTCTCTTGTTATTATATCTCCTTTATATATGCCTTTATAGTCTGGGTTTTTGGGAGAAAGTGTCCGCAATCCCCTTGTTGTCAATAATTCCTGTTCAACGGTTTGAAGTATGCTGTTTTTAATCTCTTCCGATACCGGGCTGTACGGCAATGAAGTTACAATCACCTGGTTTGGTCTAACGGAAAAATCTTTATATCCTTCCTTAACGACATCTGCGAGGTAGCCTTTGTCTGAATCCCAAAATGTTTCTTTAAAAACAACATTAATCTTTTCAGCAACGGGTTCCCATTCCTTAACAATCTTGTTATTTCCGGCTTTTTCAGCCACTTCAATAAAAAATCTGATGGCATTATACCACAGTGCATTTACTTCAACAGCAAGTCCGTTACGATCCACAACAGGTTTTCCTTCGACCATTGCATTCATCCAGGTTAAGACATCATTTTCTCCTCCGGCAAATAAAAGTCCATCATTTCTCATATAAATATTGAATGAAGTTCCTTTTTTGAACTCATTTAATATTTCTTTCATAACCTTTCCGTATTTTTTCCAAATAAAATCAGATTCTCCGGTAAAACTGACATATTGCTGTAATGCCCGGAAAAACCATAAGGGTGCATCAGCAGAATTATATATTAATTCGCTTCCAATCCTGTTATTTGGAAAGAAAGCCCCTTTCCTGAGTGCAACCATTGTATCGATAACTTTCAGGAATGTATTTGTATCGTTTTGGGTTAAGGTTAGTCCGGGTAATGCAATAAATGTGTCTCTTGCACTTATATTGAACCAATGGTAACCGGCAATCAATTCAATTTTGTTATCTTTATTACGGACAAAAAATTGTTCGGCAGCATTATACAGGCAATTTTCAAAGCTGTCTCGTGGTACTCTGTTTTTTATTTCATTAATAAATAAAGCTTTCAGGCTACGAGGTGCAGCTTCATTGAGTCCTGCTGAAAAAATAATGCTTTCGCCTTTTTTTATCGAAATTTCAAAATATCCCGGGTTATACAAATCTTCTTTATAATCATAACCTCGGGTTTTTTCTTTATCATATTCAATACCGTAATGCCACTCAGGTTGGTGAACATACGCAACCTTTTTGGAAAACTGCATGAATAATTCGGAATACGGTTCGTACATTTTCACCTTAATCCCGTTATTCACTTCTGAATATGATTTATAAACATCATCGTTTTCTTTACTTAAAAAATGTACGCTTCTGAATGCAAGAAGAGGTTTAAATCTAAGTTTTGTTGGTGAATGGGCATTATCTAATGTATATCGTATCAAAACCCTGTCGTCATTTGCAGCAAAAACTCTTTCTTTTGTAAGAATAACACCACCGATGCGATATGTCAGCTTTGGGATAGGATCCGACTCAAAATCCCTGATGTATTTATGCCCTCCCGGTTCGTAAACATCATCGCCATACTTATGAATACCAAGGTTAAATTCTGTATTATGCTGTATTACCGTTGCATCAAAAGAAGATAAAAAAACATGATGCTGGTTATCTATCTGAGGCTGTAAGGTAACCAGCAAACCATGATATTTCCTGGTATTACATCCGGTGATTGTTGTGCTCGCATAAGAACCTGCCCGGTTCGATCGCAGCAACTCCTTATGTAGTGAGTACTCTAAATTTATCAGTTGTGTTTTATCGAACTCGATATAGCTCATAATCAGGAAATGCTTAATAATTAATTAATCAAGGCTGCAAAATTACTTTATTTAATTATATCATATAAAGTATTCCTGAAAGTTAACTTAAAATTAATAAAAAATACTGTATTTTTGTAATGAACTTATGTTCATATCATGTAAGAATATTTTTAATATTATGAGAACTCCTATACTACTTTGGTTGCTTATTTTCAACGGTTTAATATTATCTGCACAGGAAAAGGCAGGAATTTCCGGCTTTGTTTACGAAACCCAATCCGGCAAAGCGATTGAAAATGCTGAGGTTATTTTAAAAGATACAGACAAAGGTGTTATAACTAATAAAAAAGGCTATTTTCAGATTTTAAACCTTCAACCCAACACATACTACCTGGTTTTTAAACACATTGGCTATGAAGAATTGACAAAAAAAATATATCTAAAACAAGATGAGGAGAAACAACTAAAAATTTATCTGATTCCAAGAGTAAGAAAACTAAAAGAGATTATTATTGAAGAAGAGGATGAAAGAAAAATGCTGATAAGCAGACTTCCTTATATCGAAACAAAGATTTTTAAAAAGCAAATAACAGAAACTGCTGCCGGCGGTGTTGGTGATCTGCTTCGTTCGTCGAACAACATTTCAGGAATAAGGAAAGGAGGAACAGGTATTGATCCGGTGATTCGCGGTTTCAAGTTCAGCCAGTTGAACGTTCAGATTGATAACGGATTAAAAATAGAAGGCGGCTGCCCGAACCGAATGGATCCTGCAACTTCACATATACAAATGGAAGATATTGAATCAATCGAAGTATTTAAAGGTCCTTATGCTTTACGATACGGGCCTTCGTTAGGGGGTGTCATAAACCTGAAAACTACGATGCCGGAAAAATCCGACACTTTTAACGTTCATATCAACGCACTGAAAGGTTTCGAAAGTAACCGGAATGGGAATAAAGAACAAATCAGGGTTAACGGTGGTAATAAACTGATTTTTTTTAACCTTTCCGGTGGGCGAAAGAATTATGGTAATTACAAGGATGGTAATGGTAATGAAGTAAAATCCGAATTCAGGAAATATAATTATCGCGGACAATTGGGTTTCAGTCTGTCTGAGGATCATACAATACTGTTTAACTTTGAGGAATCGAAGGGAAGAGATGTTATGTTTCCTGCGTTGCCTATGGACGAAAGGATAGATAACACAAGGCTTATGTCGGTTGATTATAAAGCAAGGGAATTATCAGAGCTATTCAATTTATTGACAGTTAAAATATATAAATCCAGTGTTCATCATGATATGGATAATAAAAACAGGCCGTTTTCTGATACAGTGGTCGCTGTCTCAACAATAGATGCAATCAACCAGGGATTCAGAGCAGAATCCGGTTTGAATATTGGAAAAAATAAGTTATTCGCAGGTGTTGATTATGAAAATATCAGCAAAAATGGAGAACGGGTAAAATCAATGATTCTGCAACCGGGCTTACCCGTAAAAAAAGAAAAAATCTGGAACAATGCTCTGATAACAAATTTCGGATTATTTGCCGAATACATTTATGATCTAAATTCCTTTGAATTCATCGGCGCTGCCCGGGTTGATTTCAATAATGCCAGGTCTGATAAGATCGTGATCATCGATCATTCCCAAGCTGAAATATATCAATACGGAACTGATTCTATTAAATCTGATTATATTAATTTCAGCTTCAGCTTAGGCGCTACAAAACATTTAAACAATAAATTATCTCTTTCTCTCACATTAGGCAGGGGAGTCAGAAGCCCTGACATGATCGAAAGGTTTATCATCCTGTTACCAATCGGCTATGATAAGTTTGATTATTTAGGCAACCCCAGGTTAAAACCCGAAGCTAATAACCAGGCTGACCTTACATTAAAATATATTAATGAAAAAACAGGTTTGTTACAGGTAAATGGTTTTTATTCGCTAATTAACAATTATATTACCGGGGAAAGGCTTCCGCCATCAGTACAGAAACCTTTATCAAAGGATGTTCTCGGAGTTAAACAATTCTACAATGCCGGTAATGCACGGCTCAGGGGATTTGAGCTGTCGTGTGCAACTCCCTCACAATATAAATTCGGAGCAAAGATATTTGCATCCTATACTTACGGCACAATAAATAATGTTAAAAAGTATATATTAGACGAACAAGGTGAGGTTATTGATGATATAGTAATACAAAATGATGCTCTCACCGAAATACCTCCGTTTGAGTCAACCATAATTATGCGTTACAGATTCTTTAATGGCAGGTTTATACCTAAGGCAAAAATAAGAATGGTTGCGTCTCAAAACCATGTATCTGAGTCTTCTTACGAACCAACGTCGCCGGGCTTTGTTGTTGCAGGATTCTCTTTTAATTTTTATTTTAACAAATATTTCAGCATTACCGGAGGTGTTGATAACATTTTCGATAAGGCTTACTACGAACACCTTAACAGGAACATAATCGGAACGAATACAAATTTATATGAACCCGGCAGAATTTTTTATTTAAACATGTTTTTTAAAATATGAAAAATCTAATTTATATACCTATTATTCTATTGATAATTTTTGCCTGCGAAAAGGAAAGCACGATAGTTAAAGTACAGTACAAGGTCAGAAAGGCGTATTCGGAAACGGAAATAACATACAGGGATGTTGAAAAAAATTTAAAAACAGAAATGGTTGATTTTCAAAGCGGAGAAGATGTTTGGCAATATTCTTTTGAGGGTGAAAAGGGTGATATTGTTTATATTTCAACCAGGTATGTGGATTCAACATCTTCAGTGAAGGTTCAGGTTTTATTAGATGGTAAAATTTATAAAGAAGGCTCAAGCAATAATGAACCGGGAATATATGTTACTATATCGGGAACGATTCCTTACTGACTATTTTCCCCTGGGGGAGACACAAAGGGGGTTATTTATGATTTGGAAAAGACCTTCCAGAGTTTATAGCGAGGGAATTTTAGGGCAGATAACCTGGAAGGGTCTGTGCATATAAAGAATGATTTTGGACTTTGGATTTATAACATTAAACATTGAACTTTAAACTGTTAATAATATTACTTGTTTTTGTTACCGGGTTTATTGTTGGCTGTGGCGAAAAAAATGATCCGGCACCGGAACCGGAAAAAAACGGAAAGATTATACTATTATTTAGTCATCTGATTAATGGCGAACCTATTCAATTTGATACTATAATCTACGTGAATGAAGCGGGAAATCCATATCTGGTAAACGAGATTCAGTATTTCATTTCGGATGTTACTCTATATAAAAACGATGGCACGGAAATATTAATTGACGACTGGAAGGATATTCATTATGTTGATACCGACCTCCCCTATACATGGACATGGGAAGTGTATGATAAAATACCGGAAGGCGTATATGATTCTGTCTCTTTTACTTATGGTTTTTACGAAGAGAAAAATATTTCGTTTATGTTTGTTAATCCGCCGGAGCGGGATATGTTCTGGCCCGAATACCTGGGAGGTGGTTTTCATTATATGAAACTAAACGGAAAATGGTTAGAGGCTGGTCAGGCAACTCAAAACACACCTTTCGATTTTCACCTTGGTATCGGACAAATTTATTACAGCTATCCCGATTCTATTACCGGTTTTATCCATAACAATTTCAGAGTGTCGTTACCGAACTCAGGGTTTACAATTACAACCGGGCAAACTAAGGAGATTGAAATAATAATGAACATAGAAAATTGGTTTAAAGACCCGTATATATACGATCATGATATTTGGAAAGGATATATTATGCAAAACCAGGATGCCATGCAAATAGTAAAAGAAAACGGGCATAATGTTTTTTCGATAAAGAATGACTGAGGATATTTAATGTTTGATATTTGACTTTTGACTTTTATATTTTGTCTTGATTCTTGGTTCTTAATTCTTGATTCTAAACTTAATATAATGAAAAAAAACTTATTAATTATAATAATCGGCAGCTTGTTGATAGCATATTCCTGTAAGGAAAAGGATGATGTTCCTCCTGTTATTACAATGAATCCGCCCGACACATTGAATCATATACTTAACGAGCCTTATGTGGATAAAGGAGCGACTGCACAGGATGAAACTGAAGGAAATATCAGCTCGGAGATATACGTTGAAAATACTGTTGATGAAAATAAGCTCGGGACATATACGGTAACTTATAAAGTGGTTGACGAAGCCGGGAATGAGGCTGAACCTGCCGTTAGAATTGTTAATGTTATCAATCTGGGATGGGTTTATATGGGCTATTACTCAGTAACTGAAAGCCAGGTGTATCCTGATAACGACACCTGTCAATATGAAATAGTTGTTGGTGCTGATTCTACGGTTAATTACCGCATACTGTTTCCTGATTTTGTTTGTAATTTCGGACAGGAAGTTTATGCCGATGTAAGTGATTCAATTATTGTGGTTCCTTTTCAAATAATTGAAGATTCTCTTTCAGCTATAACTTTACAAGGAATGGGAACAATTAACGACAGCATTATTTCAATTGAATACACAAGAAAAACAGATACTCTTACTTCATTGTGGAGAGCTGAATTTATCAGATTATAATGAAAAACAATTTGTTTAGCGGCATACTATTCCTATTTATTCTTCTCGTTTCGGCTTGCCAGACTCCTGATGAGCCGGAGCCAAAATCGGAATATCAGCCCACGCCTTATGAAATTGAAATACCACCGGGTTTCCCTACCGATTTAAACATACCTGATGATAATCCGATGACTGTTGAAGGAATTGAATTGGGGAGATATTTGTTTTATGACGGAAGAATGTCGGGAAGGACACACCCCGATTCACTTATGAGTTGTGCAACCTGCCATATTCAGGCAAATTCCTTTGAATGTGGAATCGACCATCCCGAATATATCGGAGGTTTTACGCACGGCATAACAGGTAAGCCCACTCATCATGTTATGTTACCTCTTATAAACCTGATTTGGAATAGTTCGGGTTATTTATGGAATGGTATGATTTGCTCCGATAATCCGGTTGCTCACTTCCGTAATATTGAGGATCTGGTTTGGATGGGTATTATTGTGGAACATGAAATGAACAGCGATACCAATCGTGCAAAAGAAGTAATTCAAAATATACCGGGTTATCCTGAATTATTTAAAAAAGCTTTTGGCTCGGAAACGGTTACGGTTAAAAACATGGCACGTGCAATTGCACAGTTTATCAGGACGTTAACTTCAACCGATTCAAAATTTGACAGATATATGCGTGGCGAGGTGCAATTAGGTCAACCGGAGCTGCAGGGATTTGTATTATTCACAACAGAGGAAGGTGCTGATTGCTTTCACTGCCACGGCGGCTCGGGAAATCCCTTATTCACTACCAACCTGTTTTATAATAATGGAAAGGACAGTGTTTTTGATGATCCTAAAGACCGTTATTCCATTACGGGAGACCCCATGGACCATGGAGCTTATAAAGCCACCACTTTACGAAATATTATATTTACAGCCCCTTACATGCACGATGGCAGGTTTAACACTTTAGATGAAGTCATCAATTTTTACAGCCATAATCTTGTGTGGACGCTTTATATCGATCCGCTTATGCATCATATTGCCAATGGAGGAACGCAATTGACACCAGGCGAAAAGGAAGACCTGAAGGCTTTTATACTTACGCTTACCGATACAACGTTTATTAATAATCCTGATTTTAGGAAGCCGGAGAAGTTTCCGGATGAAAAGTAAATTCCAATAAACAAAT
>JADHVR010000026.1 GCA_016783885.1 Bacteroidales bacterium | reverse complement strand
GCCGTGTGTTTGAGGTTTTATATTCTTTGCACATATAAATTGTTTTTATGATGCAAAGATAAAACAATTACATATTACTTGTGTGATTTATTAACAATTTTTTATCCAATTGTAATCACACCAGTTTGTAACTTCAATGCAAACGACATAGCGGTTTGTAACCTGTTTTCTCGCGAGACTGCCTACACGGGTGGATTCTTCCTTTTTACATTTGTTGTTTTTTATTCGGTATTTTAACTTTCAATGGTATTTTCCAACAAGGCAGGTCTCTTGCACACAGCCCTTCCGATAATTATCGGTATCGGGACGAAAATCCACAAAAAATTTAATCGCCATTTTTAATTACTAAAATAAAGATCATTTAGAAAATCGCTGAAGTTTCGGGATGACTGGAATGACTAAAGTTTTAAAGTATATTGCAGCATAATTGTTCGCATTGGTTCTGCTTTTAAAGGCCGGAGTGAATACCACCTGTTAGTAACGTTATTACTGATTAATGCGATTTTATGCTTTTCAAGGAATTCATAGCTGATACGAATATCCATTATAAAGTTCCCGTTATTATGATTATAAAAATAATTCATGTACTTAATGGGTTGAAGGCTGCCGCCGGTACTACCCGTAGCGTGTTCGAAATCGGCAATGGCTTTATCGAGATTTTCAATTTTACTGTAGTATTTCATACTTAATCCTATTGAGAACCTTTTGTAATTAAAAGCCACATCAGCCTTTATTGCATGCAAGAATCTGTATTTTAAGATATTTTTTTCGGGATTAATACTGGTAGTGCGGTAACTGAATTCAATGGGATTACCTGTATAATTTACCGTAGCAAAAACGTAATCGGGTTCAAGAGATTTTGGCATAATATAATTATATCCGAAGATAGTATTCATTATTAAGTTTTTTCCGATTTTTGCCGAACCTGTTAAAGAAATGTCAACACCTGTAATTCTGGATTTGCCTGTATTTAGAAATTTATAACAAAAACCTCCTATGCCAATAGTATAAGTTGAATCCCATGGACCAAACAAATATTCAACAGTATTTTGATAATCCTGCTGAAAAAAGGAGATATCAAAATAACCGAAGTAATTTAAAAATTTGAATCCCTGTTTTATTCCCACTTCCATATTTAATCCGGTTTCGGGGACAAGCTCCGGATTATCGAAAACGCCGAGCGCACCAAAGGAAACTTTGATAAATCTTTCGGCTATAGTAGGATAACGGTAACCTTGTCCGACTGACATTCTCAGATAGGTTTCCTGGAATAATTTCAGTGATGCCCCGGCTCTTAATATTGATTTCAGATTACTGGTTATATTATTTGTTGAGAAATGTTCAAACCTGATTCCAACTGAAAAATTAATGACTTGTAAAATATCATTTTCAATTTCAGCATAACCCGAGAGATTGAACATTTTATTATAAGGAGAGCCTAAGCTGCTATACATGGGGGCATAACAAGAAGTGTATTGTGTTGAAATACCGCCGATAAACTGAAACCCCTTTAAAAAAGGATAGTCCCTTCTGAAATTATAGTCGGCAAAAATCACGGTATTTCTAACCGACTGATTGTTTGACATTTGATTATTATTAAACATAACCCTTGCCTTTAGGCTATGCTTAAATCCTAATTTGGAGTATAAATTGATAAACGGATCTAAGTAAAAGATAAAATGATCCTGTAATAATACCGCTCCCGGATAAGCCCTGTAAAAACCCGCTGAATCATCCAGCCATGCTATCATCATTTTAGATTTGTCATACATAAAGTTACCGTTGATTCCATAATTTAATCCTTCGAATTTTTTATTCCGACGTCGTAAATTAAAATAAAAATGATACCGTTTCTGAGCCATTTGTGCTTCAGTAAAGTCGGTAAGTGTATCTTTTACAAACTTGTTGGGCCTGGGCGGACCTTCGAAACCATGGTCAAATTTCACATCTGCGCCAATTACAACATCCGTATTATCAATGATCCGGGAATGCAATATACTCAAGCCGCCTATATATGGAAATTGATTCCACCATTTCATATAATTATACTTAGGAACCGAATAAAATCCGCCATATAACCTTATTTTTGTTAATGGTTTTAATTCCGGCGAACATGTTCTGACATATATTGCACCGCTTAATGCCGAAGAACCTGACAGCACAGACGAGGCTCCTTTAATTACCTCTATTTGTTTAATATTTTCCACAGGTATCAGGTCCCAGTATGGCCTGTTGGCATCTCCTGACAGAACAGGCATATCATCTACGAATACACCCACTTTACTGCCAACGCCGAAAGTAAATCCGCTTCCGCCCCTTATTTGCGGCTCTCCGTCCAGTATGTTTAATCCAGGAGTATAATCAAGGATGGTTTGAATATCGGTTGTGTTTTTGTTTTCAATAAGATCGGGTTTAATAACCTCCATCGAAACCGTTATATCTTCTATTCTTTTATCAAATTTCCCAACTGTTATTTCTACACCTGACAGTTCACTGACAAAAGGCTGAAGACGGAAAATCTTTTCAATCGTTTCTCCTTCTTTAATAAGAATTGAAACGGTGTCTGATTTCATGCCTGTATAGGCTATAATAAAAGTATAGATCCCTTTATCCAGCTTTAATAAAAAATTTCCATTAAGATCGGTAATAGTGCCCATTAAAGGATTTTTCTGATTCCGTATATGAGCGCCTATAAGAGGACTGCTTGTTTCATCATCGAGAACAGTTCCCGTGAAATAACCATACTCCTGTGTAATAACAAAATTGGAAATTAAGCAGAATAATACGATAAGTATTATTTTTCTATGTTTAAATCTCCCATTAAAGAACAAACTAAAAATATTAGTGAATTAACAGTTTTTGAGTATAAACTTTGTTTTGTCCAACGATTCTCACAATATAGATACCTTTTGAAACAGCGCTTTGAGAAATGTTAATCTGATTTGAATTGATACGGCTCGATAATACCTTATTTCCGCTAAGGCTAATAATATCGATGGTTGCATTCATATAAAAATCTTTTGGCATATTTTCCATGTAAATATTTTCTCCATCGGTAAAAATATAAACATCAGCCATTGGATTATCTTCAATATCCGAAGGATCATATATTAGTTCGATATCATCAAATAAAGCATAGCTGCCTTCAACAGGGGTGGTGCCATTGCCGGAAGTCAGAACAACCAGAACATATTCAGGATCGCCTGTACAAAAATATGTGAATGGAGCAGTAAATTTGGTCCATGTATCATAAGTACCGCCTATTTTTATTTCGGCAAAGGCTATCCAGTTTGCCATATTTTCGGGTGTAGGTGGAAGTGTACCATCATCAATGTGAAGCAAAACTTTAACCGTTGCGCTGTCGTCTCCTTCGGGAAAATATTTTACCCAGAATGCAACGCTGTCGGGCCTGTCGGTTAAGGATGTATGCCATTGTTCATCCTCCGGGTCAGTAAAAACATAACCTGCTTCAGGGTCATATTCAGCATGAACCCTCCCGTTTGTTAAGGTTCCTGTTGCAACAATGTTTATCATAGTTAAAACATTGTAAAGTTTAACAGAATAAATTCCGCTATGGGCATCATCGCTTTGCTCCCAGACTACCGGCGCTGCCGCATTAATTATTTCACCTCCGTCAGAGGTTTTGATAGAACTCCAGTCAACGGGTTCGTCAATAACGGTTCCTGCATCTTCCCAGTCTTCAAATCCCGGGTTTTGCAATTGCTGTTGAGCAGCTACAAAATAAACCATAAAAAGGAAAGCTGCTCCTAATGTAAATAGTTTTTTCATAAGTGATAATTTTAATTATTTTAAAATATTTCAAAGATATAATTAATTTTTAAAACTGCTTTATGATTCTCTTCAATAAAAAACAAAAATTATAAATTAAGTAAACCGGCTTCGTAATCAAAATAATCAAACAAAGATTTTCGCGTAAAATTTGTCAGTCGTTTGGTATTTCTTATGGTGCAGTATTTCAGTTTAATAAATTGACTGACTTCATTCAAAAGGTGTTCTTCAAAATTTTCTTTCGGTAGTATTTTAGTAATCAAACCTAAATCCAATGCTTCTTTTGCAGTAAAAGATTCCCGAAGTTGAATTTCGAGGGCTTTGGAGTGATGAAGGTAGTTTGACAAGAAAAAAGGCAGACCACCGCTTGGATGTAAACCATACCGGTTATGTGCCATATAGAATACTGCATCTTCACCGGCGTATCTGAAATCGGCGACAAGAGAAGTGCCTATAAATGGCGTAACAATATCTCCCTGTAAACCTGCTGCCACTATCACCTGCAGATCGGCTAAATGTTTGATGATAGTATTCAGGATATTGATTTCACGGAACCTGATATTTTTTTCGCTAAAGCTCGGTTGACCGGAATTATCCATGCTTTCTGCATTTTTCAGAATACGTTCCATGAACTTATCATATTGTTCGTTGCTTAAGCTGTTAGGGTCATTATAAAACACAAGTGCTTTGATATCGGGATTATTTTCAAGGCTATCGACATAATCGATCAGTTTTCCGCTTTGATTAATATCTGTGATAAAGTCAAAAACTTTATCTTTTATGAGTATAACGGCAATTTCGCCTTTTGCGGATATTTCATAAAAATCGCTGGTGATTACTGGGTTCATAGTTTAAAGATTAAACGGTTTGAAATTCACTTCTAAAGTATAAAGAATAAAATTGTCATTAAGTCATTCGCTTCGCTGTCATTTGGCTTCGCTGTTATTTTAAAATCATATACTTTAAATACTTTACGGACTTTCTTTTAATTCGTTTGTCAAATTAAATCCAAGATAAAACTGAATAACGCTATTTGAGTATTTGGGAGTTACATCATTGTTTGAAGATTCATCAATGTTCATTTTAAACGGGAATCCATTGTTATATCTTAAACCGAAATTAAAGCGTGAAGAAATATTATAGCGTGCACCGATATCCAGGCCAAAGTCGAAACTATTTACTAACGATTCGCCAGAAATAAGATATCCTAATTCAGGCCCAAGTTCAAACTCTAATGAATTTATCGGACGGTAAACTAACAATATAGGCAAGTTCAGATAGTTCAGGCTTACGTTTGCAGTATGGTCTTCAAATTTTTGTTTATACCCCTTATTTGAAAATAATACCTCAACCTGCCATCCAAACTGTTCGGAAAACAAATGTTGAACATAAGTTCCAAAATTATAAGATACTTTGGTGTTAAATGACTCGTTACTAAAATTATCTCCGGTACTTGTTACAATAAAATCACAAATATTTACGCCTGCTTTTATCCCTGTTTTTAGCTGACCAAATGAGATAAAACTTATTCCTGATACAAATATTAACAAGATTAATAATCGTTTCATTAATTTAATTTTAAAATGTAAAAAAAATCCACTCTGTCCTGAGTGGATTTAAATTCTTTTCACTTGTTAATAAAACTTACTTTTCCTCTTTATTTTTACCCCCTATAAAAACCAGCATGCAGAAGATGGCAAAGAAAAGAAACGTGTTGGCAAACCAGAAGTAATTAAAGAAATTGTTCACGTTCAGGAATACACCTGAGAAAAAACCGATTATGCCGGCAAGTATAAGCAGTGCAGCTAAAGCGCCTGCAGCTAAACCGGCATATTTAAAAATTTGATAGCGTATCATAATATATAAATTTTGATTTATGGTTCAAAAGTAGTAAAATATATTATACAAATTTATTTTTTTTCTACACAAAGAGGCTGGCAGGTGTAATCCGCTTCCGCATTGTTTGTTGTTTTTGTCTCACTAACAATGTATCATTCTGGCTTTTTTATATTTACCAATGCACTATGCCGGCGCTCAAATCCGAAAGATATGTGAATTATTTTGCTATTTGTGTTTTGTTTTAATATATTTGCGGCAAAAATTTTAATAACACCTTTAAATCTAAAATTTTAAACTTCTGTCATGAAAAAAAATCCTTTATTAATTCTGTTCATTGTCATAGCCTTATGCACCATTGCCCAGCCCCCACAAGCTTTCAAATATCAAGCTGTTGTTCGGGATAACACAGGCGAAATTTTACAAAATCAGGTAGTGGGAATACGAATAAGTATTCATGATGCCACTGCCGGCGGGACGATTATTTACCAGGAAACCTTTTCCGATACAACAAACCAGTTCGGTTTGGTAAATCTGGAAATCGGAAATGGTACCCCAACAATCGGAACGTTTTCGGCTATCGACTGGGGTGCTGATTTTAAGTTTCTGGAACTTGAAATTGATCCTGCCGGAGGCACGAGTTATACATCTATGGGTACATCACAATTACTAAGTGTACCTTATGCCTTATTTTCCCAATCTTCGGATGATGCTGTCTGGGAAGAATCAGGCGGTGATGTTTATTATAATGCAGGAAATGTAGGAATCGGTATATCCAGCCCCACTGAGAAATTAGATGTGCTCGGAAATTTAAAAGTACTCGGAAATGCATATTCCGGCAATACAGGAATTGATCTGCAAATTGGCCAGTCAGTTTCCGGTAAAGGGGGCAAAGTTTTAATTAAAGCCGGAGATGCCCAGACTAATTTCAGTGCTAACCATTGGGGCGGAGATGTTGAGATCAAAGCTGGCATCGGAAGCAATAATTCAGGAGGGAATATTCGAATTGAAGGCGGAAAATCAAGTATTTGGACATTATCCACATTGCCCACCGAAGTGAATATATTTGGTGGCAGCATTGATGGTGCCCCCGGTGCTTATAATAATTCAGGATTAATAACTATTGAAAGCGGAAAACAATTAGGAGCAAACTCTCCCAACAGATCAGGAGGAAATATACTTTTATTACCCGGAACCAGTGAAGGTTCTGGCGTATCCGGCAACGTTGGCATCGGTACAACAAATCCTGTTGATAAACTGGATGTAAATGGAAATTATGGCTGGCATGCACCCCATAACTTCCAAATGAGAGGTGACGGAGAATTCAGTTTCGACTTTGATGATGGTGACGGAAACGACTATTGGCATATTTGGGATCCTGTTCACAATTCAATACTTACAGCTAATAATAGCGGAAATGTGGGTATTGGCACTTCCAGTCCCTCTGAAAAACTGGATGTAAACGGAAATTTGAAAGTGTTAGGATCAGCTTCTTCTGATAATATTGGTATCAACCTGCAAATTAGCCAGTCAGTTTCCGGTAAAGGGGGCAAAGTTTTAATTAAAGCCGGAGACGCCCAGAGTAATTTCAGTGCCAACCATTGGGGCGGAGATGTTGAGATCAAAGCCGGCATCGGAAACAATAATTCAGGAGGGAATATTCGAATTGAAGGCGGAAAATCAAGTATTTGGACATTATCCACATTGCCCACCGAAGTGAATATATTTGGTGGCAGCATTGATGGTGCCCCAGGTGCTTATAATAATTCAGGATTAATAACTATTGAAAGCGGAAAACAATTAGGGTCCAATTCACCAAACCGATCAGGTGGTAACATCCTGTTATTGCCTGGTACTGCAGATGGCTCAGGAACTGATGGAAATGTCGGGATCGGTACAACGAACCCGGGGTCCAAATTATCAGTTCCGGGCTTGCCTGAATATGCCGATAATGCTGCAGCTATTGCAGGGGGACTTTCAGCAGGCGATTTTTACAGAACCGGGGATCTGCTCAAAGTAGTTCATTAGATTTTTTGTTTGGCAGGAATGAGGCAATCCGGATTACTCAAGGGTTTTTTTAAAACAATGCTTAAAAACAAAACCAAAAAAGAATTTCTGCATCTGTGTGCTGATTTGCGAAAAGTTTTTCATCATATTGAATAAAGGCTATCCTTGCTCGTGCGGATTTGTGCAAAGGGCATCAGGGTTAGTTAGCCCGGACGGAAATAATGTAAGGATTCCAGCCTGCCACAGAATGTCATAATAGAGGCTGGCAGATATAATCCGCTTCCCCATTGTTTGTTATTTTTTTCTCACTAACAATGTATCATTTTTCAACGCACGTATAAGGTTGCAACCCGCTTTTTCGGATTTGAGAGAGGAAATGGGGGAAAGCTAATCCGAAAATTAATGATTGACGGATTTATAATCCAGGACAGAATGCAGAAAATTAACTTACTGTTCTGCCTTGAATATTGAGTCGGATTGCAAATCCATGTATTATTTACTTTCGGATTAACCAACGCACTATGCCGGCGCTCAAATCCGAAAGAGCTATGGTACCAGACATGGCAAGTCGAAGTAAGCTCGTGCGCCGGAGACTTGCCCTGTCGAGAAAATAATTTTGCGTAATTTCCCTTATATTAAATTGGATATTCCCCCTGTTGTTTTTTCTTTTAATCTTTATAAATTTGCTGCGTAATTTGATATGTATATAATTTCTTTAAATTAATTGCGTATAAATAAATTAAGTATTTTTGAATTTCGCATCCCACACGTGCGGGACGATTACTTTAATTTAAGAAACATTAAGCTTTTAAAAATAAATAAATGATTATAAACGGATTTATAGTTAGTAATTAGTGAATTAACTAAATTTTGTATAAAAAGTCGGAGTTGCGTTTATAACCGAGTTTGCCCAAAATACATCAACAGAGCAAAATTCGTGTGATAAAAAAATAACAATACCTTATCATAAAACAAAACTTTGTAAAGAATTATGTATTTCCTTATCATAATTGGCTAACTTTGTAAAGATAATTAGAAAAGCTTTACAAAATGAAATCTGAAATATTGAAAAAACTACCTTTAGAACAAGATATTGAGAGTAAAAAGATTCTTAAAAAATTAGCATCTGCTCATAGAGCATTAGCTGAATTAAAGGGAATTGTTTCAAGTATTCCAAACGAAAATATTTTAATCAATACATTGGGACTTCAAGAAGCAAAAGACAGTTCTGCCATTGAAAATATAATCACAACCCACGATGATATTTTTAAAGCCGAATTAAATCTTGACGGATTCAAATCATTAAATGCTAAAGAAGTCCAAAATTACATTTCTGCACTAAAAAAAGGATTCAGATTAATTTCAAAGAACAAAATCCTGACAAACAACGATATTATTGAAATTCAATCTGAATTAGAAAAAAATAATGCGGGGTTTAGAAAAGTGCCGGGAACAGCTTTGAAAAATGCAACTACCGGAGAAATTATTTATACGCCACCTCAAGACTATTATACAATCCAAGAATTAATGACAAATCTTGAACGGTTTATAAATGATGAAATTTTATCGGACTTTGACCCTTTAGTGAAAATGGCAATTATCCATTATCAATTTGAGAGTATTCACCCGTTCTATGACGGAAATGGCAGAACAGGAAGAATTATCAATGTATTATACTTGGTAATGAACGATTTATTAGACTTGCCGATTTTATATTTAAGTCGCTATATTATTGAACACAAAGGAGAATACTATAAATTATTGCAAGAAGTAAGAGAAACTGACAATTGGGGAAATTGGGTACTTTATCTAATAAATGGAATTGAACAAATTGCGAAAGAAACAATTATTCTAATCGGAAAAATCAGAGAATTAATATTTGAATACAAGAATTTGTTAAGGGATAATTACAAATTTTACAGTCAAGACTTATTGAATAATTTATTTAAACACCCATACACAAAAATTGAATTTATCGAAAATGATTTAGGGGTTTCTCGAATAACTGCTTCAAAATACCTCAATAAATTAGCAGAAGACAAATTACTTAAAAAAGAAAAATTAGGAACAGGAAACTATTATATTAACGAAAAGCTAATTAAAATTTTAACTCGTAAAGATTAAGTACAGTACTTAACAAAGGCTCGTAGTGCATGCCGCATTTAGTTGTAAATATGAACATTAAGTACTGTAAATTAATATATTTGTAAATAGAAAAATACTGTAATAAAAACGGCACGCACCATAGCCAAATCGTCAGACTGTCTAAAAACTATTAAAAAGCAATTATTTTGATAAAACAACAAAACATATGATTTTAAAAAAACAGCGATTTAGAAAATCACAGGTTGAGCACAAATAACAATATTCGGGGTTATTAGACAGACTGCCGTTGGTAAATATTTATTATGATTGGAATAATAAAAATCAATGGATATAATTTTAAAGATACTTTTAGGACTGGCAGCAGTTTTTGCGCTTGTCTGGACAATTAAGACGAAAAAGATATTTCCGGCTATTATTACGGTGGGAATGATCTTAGGTATAGTATTGGCATTTTTCCCATCCAGGACAATACAGACACCTGGATTTTATGTATATATGGGATTTGTGGCACTTGCTTTTATTTATGGACTGACAGTAAAAGAAAAGAAAACATGGGCAAGAATAATAATCAGTCTGATGTCAGCTTTAATATTCGCTTACTGGCTATGGGTACTGAACCACTGGCATGGCAACGCAGTATTAGCGCCAATATTTGTACTTCTGACAGGAGTAGCAGGCATTATCAGCAAAGCAAAATTGAAAAACGAATTAGGTTTTCTAATAATACTTGTTGCAGACGCAATTACTATTATTATTGAGAACTGGATGAAAGCAAACTGACAAGTTATTAAAAAAAACGTTTGCCAACAAAAAAATTAAAGCGTAAACATTGAAAATCGAAGAACTGCTGTCGATATTTGAGCAGGATGAAAAGACCAGACTTTTAGTCAATCATCTTGAAACGCTTGTTGAAAACAGAATCCAACTCAGGGGGCTTGTGGGTTCTTCACGAGCACTGTTAACATCAGCGGTATATAATCAACTTTCGGCAAATCATCTGATTATTCTTACTGATAAAGAATCAGCAGCTTATTTTTTCAACGACCTTGAAAGTATTTTCGAAGAGAAAAACTTTAATTTTTTTAAAAAGAAAATCCTTTTCTATCCAGCGTCTTACAAACAAGCATACAACATAGAGAAGCAGGACAACACCAATATTTTACAGAGAACCGAAGTGTTGAAAAGGATTGGTTCAAGCAAAAGAAAAAGTATCATTGTTACTTATCCGGAAGCTCTGAGCGAGAAAGTCGTTAGAAAATCTTATCTCAGCAAAAATACCATCAGATTAAAACGGGGTGAGCCTTCGTCAATAGATACAATTGCCGACCTGCTCATCGACAATGATTTTGAACGGGTTGATTTTGTTTATGAACCCGGGCAGTTCTCTATACGCGGGGGCATAATAGATGTATTTTCATTTACCAACGATTATCCGTATCGTATCGAATTTTTCGGCGATGAGGTTGAATCCATCCGTTCATTTAATCCTGTTGACCAGCTTTCCGTAGTCAAGCTCGATCATATAACTATTGTCCCGAATTTGCAGGACAGAAAGATAATCGAAAAACGCGAATCATTTCTTTCATTTATCCCTGACTCTACAATTATCTGGATTGATGATGTGAAATTTACTATCGACAAGATAAACTTTGAATTTGATAAGGCAAAAGAAACTTATGCAAACCTTGAACCGGATCATCTCACACCCGAAGAATTATTTATTTCAGGTGAAACCTTTTCAAAAAACTTAATTGATTATTCCACAATTGAATTTGGCAGGCAATTCTATTTTGATAAAGCGGAAAAACTGGAATATCACACAGAACCTCAGCCATCATTTAATAAAAACTTCGACCTGTTGATTGCCAACCTGAACAAGAATACACAAAATGGTTTTAAAAATATTATTCTGGCAGATAATCCAAACCAGCTTAAGCGGCTTTACGCTATTTTTGACGATATAAAAGCCACACAGGGGATTCAAAGAAAATTTGATTTTGATACTATCAGCATTGCCATTCATGAAGGTTTTATTGACAACGACAGGAAAATAGCATGTTATACCGATCATCAGATATTTGAACGCTATCATAAATTCCATCTTAAAGAGAAATTCAGCAACCGACAGGCAATTTCTCTGAAAGAGCTGTATGACCTGCAGCCCGGCGATTATGTAACGCATATTGACCATGGTATCGGCAAGTTTGACGGTTTGGAAAAAATATATAACAACGGAAAGGAACAGGAAGCCATCCGGCTGATCTATAAAGACGGCGACCTTTTGTATATCAGCATACACTCACTGCACAGGATTTCCAAATTTGTCGGCAAGGAGGGTTCGGCGCCTTCGTTAAACAGGCTCGGTTCAAATGCCTGGAACAAATTAAAGGAAAAGACAAAGAAAAAAGTCAAGGACATTGCAAAAGAACTTATTAAACTTTACGCTGAAAGAAAATCCTCAACCGGACATCAATTTCCGCCGGATACTTATTTGCAGCATGAATTGGAGGCATCCTTTATTTATGAAGATACTCCAGATCAGTTGAAATCGACGCAGGATGTTAAGAAAGATATGGAAGCCCAATATCCTATGGACAGGCTTGTTTGCGGCGATGTGGGTTTTGGCAAGACGGAAGTAGCCATCAGGGCAGCCTTTAAATCAGTAGCTGAAAGTAAGCAGGTGGCTATTCTTGTTCCAACCACTATTTTAGCTCTTCAGCATTATCAAACCTTTAGTGAAAGATTAGACGAATTTCCCTGCAAAATCGAATACATTAATCGTTTCAAAAGCAGGAAGTCACAAACGGCTATTAAAAAGGAGTTAAAAGAAGGGGGAATCGATATTCTTATCGGAACGCACCGTTTAATAAGTAAGGACATTGAATTTAAAAATCTTGGATTGCTAATAATTGACGAAGAACAAAAATTCGGTGTGGCTGCAAAGGAAAAGCTAAAGCAAATGAAAGTGAATGTGGATACGCTGATACTCACAGCCACGCCCATTCCAAGAACAATGCAGTTTTCGTTAATGGGAGCCAGAGATTTATCTATCATTAATACACCTCCGCCAAACAGGTATCCCATTCAGACCGAACTGCGATCGTTCAGTGAAGATGTTATCCGCGATGCCATTAATTATGAAATTGACAGGGGAGGACAGGTGTTTTTTGTCCATAACCGAATACAGAATATTGTGGAGGTGGCTGATATGATCCAAAAGTTCTGTCCCGATGTAACAATCGCTATCGGGCACGGACAGATGAAAGGTTATAAGTTAGAAAAAGTCATGCTGGAGTTTATTGATGGCAAATATGATGTTTTGCTTTCTACAACTATCATTGAATCGGGTCTTGATATACCGAATGTAAATACCATCATCATCAACGAAGCTCAGAATTACGGGCTTAGCGATCTCCACCAGCTACGCGGAAGAGTGGGCAGGGCAAACAGAAAGGCATTTTGTTATTTACTTTCTCCGCCACTTTCGGTTCTTACACCTGAAGCCCGTAAACGGCTTAAAGCTATTGAAGAATTTTCGGCATTGGGAAGCGGCTTTAATATTGCTATGCGCGATCTGGATATTCGCGGAGCAGGTAATATCCTCGGTGCAGAGCAAAGCGGATTCATCTCCGATATCGGTTTTGAAATGTATCATAAAATCCTTAATGAAGCCATCCTGGAACTGAAAGAAGCTGAGTTTAAAGACCTTTATAAAGAAGATACCCAGTCCGAATTTGTAAAAGATTGTCAGATAGAAACCGACATGGCTATCCTTATTCCCGATGATTATATTACCAATATCACCGAACGATTGAGCCTGTATAAGGAGTTAGACAACATAGAAACTGAGGAAGAACTACGACTATTCATAGATCGGCTGATCGACCGTTTCGGTGTAATTCCACCTCAAACGCAAGAACTGATCAATACTATCCGTCTGCGCTGGCTGGCAAAAGATATCGGTTTTGAAAAGATCATTATGAAAAATGAAAAATTCACCGGTTATTTCATTTCCAACCAGGAATCGCCTTTTTATCAATCGGAAAAATTTACACAGGTGTTACATTTTGTCCAGATGAATCCATCTCTATGCAGAATGCGCGAGGCAAAGGATAAACTGTCGTTGACGTTTTTTAATATTATAACAGTAGAAAATGCTTTGGGAGTATTGAGAAATGTTAATGAATGAAAGTCAGATATCAATATCTAATTTTTTTTTATATTTGTAAAAAATCTAAAAACTAAAAAATCATGACTTCACACAATCAAAATCGTACATTAGGATTTGGTATAATTATTATCGTTGCCGGCTTAGCCATTTTACTTCATCAGCTTCGTCTTTTCTCACCAAATGTGGATGACATTATTATTTCGTGGCAAATGCTGCTGATAGTAATAGGCGTTTATAATCTTTTTTTCACTCAAAGCAGGGTTACAGGGTTTATATTAATTGCCATTGGCGCATTCTTTTTATTGCCCGAAATTTTTGACCTTCCCTACAATTTTCGCCGGAATTTCTGGCCGATTCTCCTGATAGTTGTAGGTGTATTTATAATTTTCAGGCACGGCTTAGGGAGAAGGCAACCGGATTTTCGTCAAATGGAAGAAAATGACGCAGAGTTCATTGATGAATTCAATATTTTCAGTGGGTCGGAAAGGAAGATTTCTATTAAGAACTTCAAGGGTGGTAAGATAACATCAATTTTTGGCGGATCAGAAATTGACTTAACCGATGCTGAATTATCATCGGGAACAAATGTAATTGAACTTTTTTATATGTTTGGAGGTTCAAGCCTCACTGTGCCAAACGACTGGACAGTAATTAATAAAGTAACCAGCATTCTTGGTGGTTTTTCCGATAAAAGATCAGTTTCGACAAGCGGTCAAAATGATCCGAAAAAAACCCTCATACTAAAAGGTTTTGTAATGTTTGGAGGAGGTGAGATAAAAGGGAGTTAATTTATTACTGAAGTTGAGGCTGTCTCAAAAGTGTCATTGAAAATAAATGGCTCTTTGGTCTTTTATTCTGTATCCTGTAGTCATTATTTAAATTTGCTAAAAAAGAAATTAAAAATGATAAATATTTCTGGTAGTTACAAACTACCTTTTAGGTTCGACGTAGATGGAATCTACGCCGATCTCCGGCTAAACGTTTGAAGTTCGGCGTAGTCTCCAGACTACGTCCGCAGATAAATAATAGTCTCCAACTATCAATCAGCTTCTTTTATCAAATAAATATACACCGGAAAGTGGTCACTATAGCCGCCAAGGTAAACACCACCCCCAAATGTTCTTAATGGATAACCGGCATACCGGCCTTCTTTTTGAAGCAGGAAATTTTTATTAAAAACCTTTGCTTTATGAAATTTATAATCCGACTTGTCTTTCCCGAGTAATCCCTGTGAGATAATGACCTGGTCAAAAATATTCCATGAATCACGATATGCAAGCGAGCCGATTCCGTCCTGGTACATTTTATACATCGGGTTAAACAAGTCGCCTTCTTCCAACCGGCTTTCTTTCCCTTTTGCTCTAAGATGTTCTTTTACGCTTGGGTTCACAGGGTCATCATTCAGGTCGCCCATAACCAATATCTTGGCATTTTTATCGAGGCTCAGTAGTGAATCAACTATATGGCGTGAGAGGTCCCCGGCAGCATTTCGTTTGGGCCGGCTCTTTTTTTCACCACCACTCCGGGATGGCCAGTGATTAACAATGATATGAATTTTTTCTCCATCAAGCAAACCCGAAACAACTAACTGATCACGTGAACGAAAACTTGTGTCTTCCATGCTGAGCAAATAGCTTTTACTTGCTGTAACTTCAAAATATTTAGGATTGTAAAGCAATCCCACATCCACACCTCTTTTGTCAGGAGAATCGTAATGAACGATTTTATAGTTTCTGCCTGCAATAGCGCCCTCTTTTACAAGATCTTCCAAAACACCCCGGTTTTCTATCTCGGATACTCCGAGAATAGCTATGCCATCAGGAGTAACATCAGCTGCGACACGTGAAATTACTTCTGCCATGTTACCAAGTTTTTCCTTGTACCTTTCAGAAGTCCATTGCTTTGGGCCATCGGGAGTAAATTCCTCGCTTATTAATAATTCAACATCATTAATTGTATCGAACAGGTTTTCCAGATTATAGAATCCTATGCCGACAACTTTATATTTTTTTCCCTCCTGTGAAAACAGGGTTTGATTGAACACCATGCCCAACAGCAAGGCAGTTATTGTAAAAGAAAACAATCTTTTCATTTTAAAATATTTAAGTGTATCTGTATAAATTTCAAAAAACAAAAATATTATTAATATTCGTTCTTTAGTAAAGCATTTTAATTAATTTTGCTTCCCATCAATTTTTTTCGGTTTTAAGATATATAATATGAAAAAAATATTTATCCTTCTATTATTCACTATTAATATTGCATTTCTGTTTGCTCAAACGGAAGACACTTTGTTTATTCAAACTAAAGACTCATTGTTAATGAAGGCGAGCAAGGAATACATTCCTCAAATAACAGTTTTTGCAACAGAGCTTGAAGATGACGATATAGACCAGGGAATATCCGGATTATTGCAATCTTCACATGACATTTTTGTATCAACTGCCGGTTATGTCTTTGGACAAACAAGGTTTAAAATACGCGGGTACAGTTCGGAGAACACAAGCGTGCTCATAAATGGTATTCCGTTAAATGATATGGAAACCGGAAGAGCTTACTGGTCGAGTTGGGGAGGATTGAATGATGCTGTCAGAAATAAAGAAATTGAAACCGGTATTGCATCTTCAAAATATACTTTCGGAGGAATAGGAGGCGTAACAAATATGGTCACCAGGGCTTCATCTTTCAGTAAAGGGGTAAAATTCACTTATTCAGCAACAAACAGAAGTTACAGAAACAGGTTAATGTTTCTTGCCTCAACCGGATTAATGGACAATGGGTGGGCTTTTACTTTTTCCGGCTCAAGAAGATGGGCACAGGAAGGCTATGTTGAAGGAACTTTTTATGATGCGTGGAGCTATTTTATATCTGCTGAGAAAAAAATCAACAAATCGCACAGCATAGGATTGATTGCTTTTGGTGCACCAAACAAACGCGGTAAAAATGGTGTCAGTGTCCAGGAAGCTTATGACTTAGCCGGAACAAACTATTATAATCCTTACTGGGGTTATCAAAACGGTGAAAAACGGAATGCCAGGATAAATAATTATCACCAGCCAATGTTTATTTTAAGTCATTACTGGACAATGAACGAAAAGACAACACTTACTTCTTCGGTATATTATTCTTTTGGAAGGGGCGGAGGAACTGCATTGGACTGGTACGATGTAGCTGATCCTCGTCCTGATTATTATAAAAATTTACCGAGCGACGATAGAGAATACCTTGGCTACACTTCTCAGGAACGATTAGACTTGTGGCAAAATGATAAAAATTTCAGACAAATCGACTGGGACCACTTTTATTTCGTAAACCGGAAAAATTTGTACACTATTGAAGATGTTGACGGAGTTGAAGGTAAAACTCACACAGGAAATCTTTCAAATTATATTGTCGAAGACAGGCATTATGATAAAAGCCATCTTGGGGCAAACATAAATCTGAATAAAGAGCTGACTGAAAATGTTACTATCTTAGGAGGGCTTAACCTTTCATGGTATAAAGGTTTTAAGTTTAAAGTTGTGGATGACCTTTTGGGAGGTGATTTTTATCTGAATGTTGATAAATATGCTGAACGTGATTTTTCTGATCCAATTACTGCCCAGAACGACCTTAATCATCCTAACCAGGTAATAAAAGAGGGTGATAAATTTGGTTATGATTATACAGGTAATATTAACAAATATAATCTTTTTGTCCAGGGTGATTTTTCTTATGGTAAAGTTGATTTTTTTGTTGGTGGTGAACTTTCGTTCGATCAGTTCTGGAGGACGGGGCTTATGAGAAACGGAAAATTCCCCGATAATTCTTACGGCGATTCGGAAAAACAAAGTTTTACTAATTATGGGTTGAAAGGCGGTGCAATATATAAAATAACCGGAAGGCATTTTGTTGATGCAAATGCAATGTATCTTACACGTGCTCCGTTTTTCAGGACAGCTTATATTTCACCCCGTACCAGGAACCAGGTTATTGACAACCTTACAAATGAAAAGATAATGGCAGGAGATATAAGTTATATTTTCAGGTCTCCTTATATTAAAGCCAGGGCAACACTTTACTACACAAAATTTGTTGGACAGATATATGCCAGGAGTTACTACCATGATGTTTTGCGAAGTTTTGTAAACTATCAGATGACAGGCGTTGATAAAGTTCATTACGGAGTGGAAGCAGGTATTGAGGGAAAAGTATCACAGAATTTTACTTTGTTTGGCGTATTAGCAACAGGAGAGTATTATTATGATTCACGCCCCACAGCTACCATATCAGTTGATAACAATGCTATGGTGTTAAGCAATCGTACGGTTTACCTGAAAAATTATAAGGTTGGCGGGTTTCCTCAAACGGCAGTTTCAGCCGGAGTAAAATATTTTTCTTCAAAATACATTTTTGCCGGATTTAATATTAATTTTTACGATAATATTTACATTGATATTAATCCGGACCGCAGAACTGCTGAAGCCGTTGCCAATTATGCACCTGATTATCCTTACAGAGAAACTGTATTAGAACAGGAAAGATTCAAATCAAATTTTACAATTGATGCGTATATCGGAAAATCGTGGAGAATTGATTATAAATATTACATCTCAGTAAACTTTAGTGTAAATAATATATTAGACAACCAGGATTTTGCTTTCGGTGGATTCGAACAGTATCGTTATGATCCATTTGATATGGACAAATTTCCGCCAAAATATTTTTACCTGTACGGACGACAGTATTATTTCAATGTAAATTTTAGATTTTAGATTTTGATTCAAATAACTAATACTTAAATATAAAGTAATGAAAAGATCAGTAATAACAGTAATAGCAGTTATATTAGCAGGATTGGCAATTTTAATAACCGGTTGTGTAAAAGAAATACCCGATGAACCGCCTTATTCCACAATTCCATACGATCCTGAAAAGGTGCTAACCATAGCAGAACTTAAACAGATATATATTGAACTTGGCAGTGCTTATACATTTACCGATGATTATTCGCTTTTTGCAACTGTTGTAATGGATGAAAGTTCCGGGAATATTTATGAGAGTTCATTTGTACAGGATAAAACCGGTGCTATTCAGTTAAATTTCTTTTATACAAGCGGTCTTTATCTCGGAGATTCTATTAGAGTATTTCTTCGGGGTGCTACAGTGAGTGATTATCATGATTTATACCAGGTGCAAAATTTAAGTGCTGCAGATAATATCTATAAGATTAAAACTAATAATTTTATAGAACCGGAAGTTGTTACAATAGACCAAATTGCATTGGCAATTGATACATATCAATCAACACCAATAAAACTGGATAGTGTTCAATTTGTTGAATCTGAGCTTGGAACTACTTTTGCCGATGCTGTTAATCTTGAGGATGTGAACAGAATGCTTGAAGACTGTAATGGTAATACTATTATTGCCCGAACCAGTGGTTATGCCAACTTTGCCGGCGACACTCTTCCCAAAGGAAAAGGTTCTTTAATTGCCATTGCAAGCGTATATAATGGAGAGGCTCAACTTGTGATCAGGAGTATTAATGAAGTTCAGCTTACCGGCAACCGATGTGGCGGCGGTGGCGGTGAACCTATTGATCCTGTTGCAGAAGTAAATGAGAATTTTGATTCGGTGCAAGATTATACCGATGTGAATTTAACCGGCTGGACTAATATTAAAGTTGCCGGTGATAGAAGATGGCAAGGCAAAACTTATCAAAGTGAAAAATATGCCCAGTCAACCGGGTATAACTCCGGATTAAGCGATATGGAAACCTGGCTTATCACACCCCCCGTAATTAACACAAATGGTGATAAAGAATTATCTTTTAAAACTGCAATGGCTTTTTGGGCGCATTCAGTAAATGAACCAATTACCGTACTGGCTTCTACCGATTTTGATGGCACTAACTTTGAAACAGCAACATGGACTGAGATTTCAGCTAATTTGGCAAATGCAGGTAGCGGTGATAATAATTGGGTTGAATCAGGAGCCGTTTCACTTGCTGATTTCATCGGAAATGTTGCTATCGCTTTTAAATATAAAGGAAGTGATTCAGAATCTACTTCTATCAGGGTAGATGATGTAGTTATTAATAGCGGTGGTGGCGGCGGAACCACCGTATTTTCTGAAAACTTCGATGATAGCTGGGGTGGATGGGAAAGGATAAGTTTGCTTGGCGCTCAGGTGTGGGATCGTGATAATAATTATGGCCCCGATGATTCTCCTTGCGCTGAAATGACCGGCTTTGAAAATGGAAGCCACACCAACAACGACTGGCTTATTTCTCCTGCAATGGATTTGTCAACCTATTCATCGGCAACATTGACTTTTGAAACAGCCAGAAATTATGACGGAAACCCAATAGTAGTAAAAATCTCAACAGATTATGATGGAATGGGCAATCCTAATAATGCAACATGGACTACATTATCAGCTACACTTTCTACAGGCAGCTTTACATGGACCGAATCAGGCAATGTCAACATTTCAGCTTATACCGGTCAGAATGTTTATATGGCATTTCAATATACTTCAACCAATGATATGTCAGCTACCTGGCGGGTTGACAATATTGAAGTGAAAGCAGAATAATGGTAAAAGAAAAACTTACACAGGCTGACTTTAACAAACTTGGAATTTATGATATTCAGCTTATTAAAAAATTTGGCAGGGTCGGAAAAAAGCTGATAAAAACCGGGCAGTACAAAAAAGAGGAAGTCTTAACTCTTTTTAAACAAATAATTAATAATCCTCAACCATTTCTGAGCAGGAATGATGCTTTAAAGCCATTGGCTGAACTAATCATTGAATCAGAAAACCAAAAGGATCTTAAAAAATTACAACCAAAGGAAGAAAGTCAAATCCTTAACATTCATAAAAAACCTCTGTACTATAAAATTTTTGGGAAAGAGCAGATTGAAGAGGGTGTATTGGAACAAATGGACACTGCTATGAGTCTTCCCGTTTCACTGACAGGTGCTTTAATGCCCGATGCCCATGTCGGGTACGGTTTGCCTATCGGTGGAGTATTAGCCACGAAAAGCAATGTTGTTATTCCGTATGCTGTTGGCGTTGATATTGCCTGCAGGATGTGCATGTCGGTTTTCGACATTCCTGTTAAAAAACTTGAACAGGAAAAACACAAATTAAAGAAAGCCCTTGTCAGCAGGACTGTTTTTGGTGTTGGCAGTGAAACAAAAGATCACTTTGACAGTCGTCTGTTTGATAAAAAGGAATGGCAGGCAACAAAAGTGATCAGGGATTTAAAAGACCTGGCATACCGTCAGCACGGAACATCAGGCGCCGGCAATCATTTTGCTGAATGGGGAATACTTGAAGTATCAAGAAAAGATGACTTGTTAAATATCCCGAAAGGAAAATATATAGCCCTGCTGTCACATTCGGGTTCAAGGGGCTTTGGCGCTAACATAGCAAAAATATATTCCGATATAGCCAAACAAAAGCTGAATCTGCCCAACCAGGCAAAGCATCTTTCGTGGCTCGATCTGGATTCGGAAGAAGGGATTGAATACTGGATTGCAATGAATCTTGCCGGCGATTATGCTTCGGATAATCATCATGAAATACATAATAAAATTTGGAAAGAATTGGGTTTGAAACCATTGAGGATGATAGAAAATCATCACAATTTTGCATGGAAAGAAAAGCTGGAAGACGGAACGGAAGTGATTGTCCATCGTAAGGGAGCCACTCCTGCTGCAAAGGAAAATATTGGTATTATCCCCGGCTCAATGACGAGACATGGCTTTATTATTCGCGGCAAATCCAATCCTTCCAGCCTTAATTCATCTTCACACGGAGCAGGCAGGGTTTTATCAAGAAAACAGGCAACTAAGAAAATAACTAAAAATGACCTGCAAAAAATGATTGCTGATGCAGGCATTGAATTAATAGGCGGACATGTGGACGAGGCTCCTATAGTATATAAGGATATTGACCAGGTTATGTCGTACCAAAAAAGCCTGGTTGACATTCTTGCTACTTTCACTCCGAAAATTGTGAGAATGGCAGAACCCGAAAGGTGGAGAAGATAGATTTAATAGGTGAAATTAATGAGATGTGAACAGGCTTCCTGCTTGATTAACAAGGAAAGCAATAAGCCAGGCTGTTGCCGTAGTATAAACGATCATGAAAAGCGCCCATTTCCAGTTGCCCGATTCTTTTCGTATTGCAGCAACAACCGCCACACATGGAAAATACAATAAAATAAACATCAGAAAGGCAAAAGCTGTTACCTTTGAAAAAACAGGCTGTCCGGTTTTGTCACCATAAGTATATCTTGCACTTTGGATTTTATTAACCAATGTTTCTGATGAATTGCCGGGGTCTGCTTCTGCCTGATATAATACACCCATTGTACTCACAACAATTTCTTTGGCTGCCACACCTGCAAGCAGGCTAACGCTCATTTTCCAGTCAAAACCCAAAGGAGACATAACCGGCTCAACAAATTTACCTATTCTGCCAATAAACGAATTTTCCTGTAAGTAGCCGGCTTTTTCAATATTTAATTTAATAATCGCCTCCTTCTTTTCAATATTCAGTTTTGTAGTCTCCGCGTAATTATGGGGCTCATTTTTTATTAAATCGTTATATTCTAATTCGGTTTGCCGTATTCTCCGGTCAAATTCATCCACTTTTTCGTTATGCCTTGGAAAATAACCCAATGCCCAAATAATGATGGAAGCTATCATAATAACACCACCCATTTTCTTTATATATTGTGAAGCTTTATTCCACATGTGCCGGAGCGTGGTTCTTAATGTAGGAAGTCTGTAAGGTGGAAGTTCCATAACAAATGGAGCTTCCTTTGATTTGAATATGGTTTTCTTAAAAATAACAGCAAAAAATATAGCGAAAAAAATACCGATTGCATATATGGAAAACAGGGCGGTTACCTCGTTTCCATGAAAGAAAGCGCTAATAATTAAAATATATACCGGCAAACGTGCGCTGCACGACATAAATGGATTTATAAGCATTGTGAGTAACCGGTCACTCCTGTTTTCCAATGTCCGGGTTGCCATAATCGCAGGAACATTACATCCAAATCCCATAATAAGCGGAATAAAAGATTTTCCGTGAAGTCCTATTTTGTGCATTAATTTATCCATTATAAATGCAGCACGTGCCATGTATCCGGTATCTTCCATAAATGAAATAAAGAAGAAAAGGATTAAAATATTCGGAAGAAAAACAATTACGCCTCCCACACCACCTATTATTCCATTGATGATTAAATCTTTAAAAATGCTATCGGGCATAATATTATTAAATCCTTCACCGGCAAGAGCTACAATATCTTCGATCCAGATTTGAGGATATTCTCCGAGCCTGAATGTTGCCATGAACATTAACCATAAAAAGAAAATAAAAATCGGGAATCCGAAAATTTTATGTGTGATAAACGTATCGATAATCTCCGTATCTGTTTTTAGTTTCCTTTTGAATTTATTAGGCTGGTAAGTTTCTTTCAGCGCTCCTGCAATGAATCCGTACTTTGCATCTGTAATAAGTGTTTCACTGTCGTCTAAAAAGTGAGACTCGAGCTTATTGATTTCATCCTCTGCTGTTTCTTTTGTTATTTGGTAGTTTTTTGTGCGCGATAATGAAAAGTGCGACCCCTGATCTTTTTCCAGGAGTTTGATTGCATAAAACCTGGACGAAACCCGATCGGTCAATCCTTTGTTTTTCCTGATTTCCTCCTGTATATGTCCGATTGACTCCTCGACCTCCTTGCCGTAATTGATATGAATATGTCTTACCGACGGTTCCTTGTCATCATAAACCTCAATAACTTTCCTAAAAAGTTCCGATATGCCCTTTCCTTTTGAGCCTACTGTAGGAACAAAAGGAATCCCTATCATTTTACCGAGACTTTCATAATCAAATTTATCACCTTTTTGCTGTAATTCGTCAAACATATTCAGCGCAACAATTACCTTTATATCCATGTCGATGAGTTGCGTAGTAAGGAATAGATTCCTTTCAAGGTTAGAAGCATCGATTACGTTTATTACAATATCAGGATGAAATCCGAGTATATATTTTCTTACATAGAGTTCTTCAGGCGAATAGGCAGTCATGGAATATGTTCCAGGCAGGTCAATTATATTTAGTGTATATCCGTCTAATTTGAATTTTGCCTGTTTTGAATCGACAGTTACACCACCGTAATTACCCACATGCTCCTTTGATCTGGAAGCATAATTAAAAATGGTTGTTTTCCCTGAATTCGGATTACCTACAAGGGCAACATCAATAACTTGTCCTTTTTTACGTGCAGTGGTTTTTAAAAGCTTCTCATCAATAATCCCGTTAAAGTCTTTGTCTTTATTTTGATTTTTAAGATTTTTTGTTTCTTTTACAGTGATAACTTCAACAAGCTGAGCTTCACTATGCCTGAGCGAAATTTCATACCCCATAATATTATATTCAATAGGGTCTTTAAGCGGAGCTTTTTTAACAACAGTAACCACTTTCCCTTTTACAAAACCCATTTCCGTGATACGCTTTCTAAAAGCTCCCCTGCCACGTACTTTGGTAATAATTCCTTTCTCTCCCTGCTTAAGGTCACGTAAAGTCATTGATGCTAATTTAGATTTAATATAAATTACGACAAAGATATTTAAAAAATCAAATGTCAATTTAACCAAACATTATTTAGACAATATTTAGAATCACGATATTGAAGAAAAGAATAGTTTATAGGCACTTTTATTGTGCCATGATAGAATTAACTAATGTTGTTAGTAACTTTTGCCTAAATTGTTGAAAATGAAGTTGTGTTTATTTAACACTTTTCCAAATTATAGAATACTTTTGCCACTTTGAAACAGATTTTGCTATTTTATAGTTTTAGATTTTGCGTTTTAAAATTTTATATATTCGTAAATACTTAGGACTGTAAGTAGTTTGCCGATGATTATTCAATAGTTTTCAGGTTTTATGGAATTATGTTTGAGTGTAATAAGTATAAGCAGAATACTAATTACATTTAGAATTAAAAAATGTAATTAAAATAAATATTTTAAAAGGTAAATATCAGTCTAATTAAAGGATTGGTATTTCAAATATAGGTATGTAATAAAGCGATGACCATTAAACAGGATATAATAATAGATGAGCTTAAGTTAAGGATAAAATTCCTCGAAAAGCAGGAAAATCAGATGGCAGAGAGAATGGAGGAAAAGTTATTGCTTTGGCTTGTTTCTGAGACAATAAATCAGACTTGCGACAGAGACGAACTTTTGTATAATCTCATAGAAAGAATTTCCATAATACGTGATATTCCATATTGCGCTTGCTTTAAAATAAGTGATAATGATGTTAAACTTTTAGCTTCATACTTTACAACCCCGGAATTTAACAAAGATATTTGCAATTTTAAATTTTCACCGTCGCTGATTAAGAGGCTTAAATCTGAGCCATGCTTCATTAACAAAGATTCTTTTGATTCCGAAGGTATAACCTTTAATGATAATTTTTATATTCAGCCCGAATCAGTTTCGATCTTCCCTTTTCAAAGCCTTTACATCCCGTTTGGGATATTTATGTTTTTTGAAACAGATGATAAAAAAAATAATTTATCTTCTGTTAGTATTGTTATCAAGCAAATTATTAGTATGGCTATTGAAAAATTAGAAAAATTAGCCGTGCTTGAAGAGTTAAAAGAGTTAAACATATCCTTCGAGAAAAAATTACAAGAACGGACAAAAAAATTATCAGATTATAATAAGGAACTTAAAGATGAAATAAAGGAGCGAAATAGAAGCGAGAAGAAGTTGATTATGAATAAAGAAAGAGTTGAAAAATCAGATAAACTTAAAACTTCTTTCCTGTCGAATATAAGCCATGAAATCAGAACGCCTATTAATGGGATACTTGGATTTTCGGAAATAATCAGAAAGGATGATCTGCATACAGACGAAAAGGAAAAATATACGAATATAATCAAAGCCTGTGGAAAGTCTTTATTAAAGATCATTGATGATGTTATTGATCTTTCAAAAATTGAATCGAATCAGATTCAGTTAAATATTGAGGAGTTCTTTATAACAAAATTCGTAACTGAGTTATATGATTTTTTTATAAATGATGAACTTTTCAAACAAAGACAGAAAGTTGAGCTTAGACTGAATATCAATATCAATGGAAGTACCATGATTAAGTCTGACAGGGAGAAATTGCAGCAAATTTTAATAAACCTGGTTGGTAATGCATTGAAATATACAGAGGAAGGATATATAGAAATTGGTAGTAAAATTGAGGAAGGCAAATATAATGGAGCGAATAAGGACCTATTGTTTTTTGTGAAGGATACCGGGTTAGGAATCCCGGAAGATATGCATGAATCAGTTTTCGAACCCTTTGTTAAGATCGAACATGACATTTCAAAGTTATATGGTGGTACTGGTTTGGGATTAACGATAACTAAAAACCTTGTTGAATTGTTTGGGGGAAAAGTTTGGTTGAAATCGAAACCTGGCAAAGGATCAGAATTTTATTTTACATTACCTGATTCTGTTTTGGTAGTCAATGGACAGGAGAAGCTTATAACGACAGGAGAGATAAGAGATAATTATAATTGGGATGGAAAACTTGTGTTAATTGTTGAAGATGACGAAATGAGCTTAATATACCTGAAAGAAGTTTTAAAATCGACAAACATTAATATTATTCACGCATCGGATGGTGAGCAGGCTATAGAGTTTGCACATAATAATCCTGATATTGATTTAATATTGATGGATATAAAATTACCTGAAATAAATGGTTATGAAGCAACACGCAAAATAAAATATTTCAGGAAATCGGTTCCGATAATTGCTCAAACGGCTTATGCCATGGCTGACGACAGGCAGAAAAGCCTTCAGGTTGGATGTGATGATTATATTAGCAAGCCCATCAACAGGCATAAGCTTTTATATACAATGGATGTATTGATGAAAGAACATAGTTTCGCCTAATCCAAATAAATCAGTGTCATGCTTATTATAATAATGCATTTTGTAATGCGTCCGATACATTTGGTATTTACAGGAATTCCGGAAAGCTGTTTTGATTTTGCTTATTAATATCTCTCATTACAAGGTAATGCAATGTTTTATGCGCATTTACAAGTTTGTAGCCCCAATGAGTTTCAAATAATTGTTTTATCTCAGACACTGCATTTTCTTTTGCATCCAGTGAATTTTTCTGGTATAGCAAAATAAAATCTTTTAAATCCTGGTAAAGGTCGGTAAAATGTTCGGCCAGGCTGCCTTTCACCGGTTCATTATCCTCCTGTTTCGAATTGTCGATATACCAGAATTCGTCATCTTTTGAGAATTTGTTTCTCAATTCGTTAAATAACGACTCCCATTCTTCCTCAGCCACGAATCTTTCATTTGCTTCTGGATTTCGCACCTCGATTACAGGTAGCAGTGCACCTTTAATATATAATAAGGGACAAATTTTTTGCAGGTAACTCATCAAATACGATTTGGAGTAACCTTCCACTTTTGCCATGAATAAACAATAATCGTTGGCAACTGTTAACATTTCAAGTACATTTTTTGAATAAACCGGATGATCGGGAATTTCAGACATAATAACAAAAATTATAAATAATTATCGTACGATACAAAAATCATAAAATTATTGAAATAATTTGTTGCATATTCCGTTAAAATTTTCTACATTTGGAAAATCGAAAGCTATGTATAAGATGGACAACCGATTAATGAAAAAAAATATATTTGATAAGTGCGTTGAAATTCAATTGGAAAAGATCAGTCACCTTGAAAGTGCTATGGAAGATGCACAAAAAAGCGCTAATGATTACGGGCAGCAAAGTGATGTGTTTGACTCTCATAAAATGCAACTGATTGGTAAGAGGGATATGTATGCCACACAATTGAAGATAGAAATGGCTCACTTAGAAACGCTTCATAAAATTGACCTTACAATTAATCATAAAGCCGTTGAATTTGGCTCAGTTGTTATTACAGATATGCAAAAAGTTTATATCTCCGTTGGTCTTGGTAAACTGACTGTTGATAATGAAATATATTATGCCATTTCGTTAAAAGTTCCGTTTTTCCTCGCCATGAAAGGTTTAAAAAAGGGAGATGCTTTTGAATTCAGGGGTAGTAATATTAAAATTCTGGATATTTTTTAATAATAGGTTGTTATAATTTAATCTTATCGCTTCATATTTACGTTTTGTTTACTTACTAATTCAAAATATATTTCTTAAACCTGCGTTTGGACTTATTAACAATTTAATGTTATAATTTAATCTTATCGCTTCATATTTACGCTTTGTTTACTTACTATTTTTGCCTGATTCCTGATGCTTGTCAAGGAAATGGGTAGTTTAATAATTTAGATACAGAGGTTTGAATATGAATTTAATGCATAAGTTAGTTTTAACATCATTATTGCTTTTTGCGTTTTTAATCTTGTCAGTTGCACAGAAGACTGCCATTTATAAAAACCCTGAAGCAAAATACCGTCTCGGAGTTGAGCTGTTCGGCAAAGAAAAATACAATGCCGCTCAAAAGCAATTCTCTTATGTTATAGAATCGGTTGAGGATTATGGTTCACAGCTTAGGATAAATGCCGAGTATTACGATGCTATATGTGCCCTTGAATTATTTAACAGAGATACCGAATACAAGCTCACCGAATTCATTAAAAATCATCCGACCAATTCAAGAGGGAATCTTATAAATTTTCAGTTGGGAAGACTTGCATACAGAAACAGAAAATATAATTCTGCCCAAAAATACTTTGATAAGGTTGACATCATCGAATTAAGTTCAGCACAAAAAGACGAGTATTTTTTTAAAACAGGTTATTGTTATTTTAAAACTAAAAAATTGCATAAGGCAAAGAATGCTTTTCTGCAAGTTAATAACAAAGTCAGTAAATACAGTTCCCCCGCAGATTACTATCTTTCACATATCGCTTATGCCGAAGGTGATTATGAGACGGCTTTAGAAGGATTTAACCGGCTTTCACAGGATAAAAACTTTAAATCAATTGCTCCTTATTATATTGTTCAAATTCTGTTTATGCAGGAGAAATACGTTGAAGTGCTTGATATGGCTCCTGCCTTGCTGGAGAATGCAACCGCAAAAAGGGCACCCGAAATTGCACGAATAATAGGTGAATCGTATTACAGGACGTCTAATTATAAAGAAGCGCTTCCATATTTACGACAATATTTTCAAACAACACGTAAATCCGTCAGTCGTGAAGACCGGTATAAATTTGGCTTTACACTTTATAAAACAGACAACTTCGAGGATGCTGTAAAAAATTTCCAGAAAGTAACCGGGCTTCAGGATTCTCTTTCTCAATACGCATATTATTATTTAGCTGACTGCTATTTACAAACAGGGCAGAAGCAATTTGCAGCCAACGCATTCAAATCTGCCTATAAACTTCCGTTCGACAAAGAAATAAGAGAGGATGCCTTGTTCAACCAGGCGCAGTTGGCTTATGAGTTGTCTTATGACCCATACAGCGAGGCTATCAGGTCGTTAAAGGAGTACCTGAAGAATTATCCTAATTCGAGGCGGAATGATGAAGCTTATAATTTTCTCTTTAATATTTCCATGTCAACAAAAAACTACAGGGATGCCTTTGAAGCCATTGAAAGCATTCAAAAAAAGGGAAATGATTACAATAAGGATTATCAGAAAATATCATATTATTGTGGAATTGAATTATTCAATCAATTTAACTATGATGAGGCAATTTTAATGTTCAAAAAAGCTATTGACCTTAACGAAAACAAGTCAATAACCGCCGAAAGCATTTTCTGGACAGGCGAATCGTTTTACAGGCAGGGTAATTTGTGGGGCGCTAAAAAATATTACAGCCAATTTCTGAAAAAGAAGGATGCAGAGAATTTACCAATATACAACATTGCCAATTACAATCTTGGATATATACATTTTAAAAGAAAGGAATACTCAGACGCCCTGTATTATTTTAAAAAATTCATAGCTGGGCTAAAGAATGAAAATCCTGCCCTGGTAGCCGATGCCTTTTTAAGGATGGGTGATACCTGGTTTATCAGTAAACAATATGATGATGCCTTATCGTATTATAATAAAGCGATAAAGATGAATGCCATTGATGTGGATTATGCTTTATTCCAAAAGGCAATAACTCTGGGGGTTTTATTACGATACGATGAAAAAATAAAAACACTGAATAAAATTATTACAGCTTATCCTAATTCTATTTATACCGGTGAAGCTTTATTTGAACTGGGAAATACTTATCTGATTGTGAACGACAAAGAAAACGCATTGAATAATTTCAAAAAAATTGAAAGCGAATACACCAATAGCAGTTATGCTGTGAAAGCCCGGCTTAAATCAGGCTTAATTTATTATAATAGCGACCAAAATGAACTTGCCCTGACTACCTTTAAAAATGTTGTCAGCGATTATCCTTCCACACCCGAGTCGAAAGAAGCCCTGGCAAGCATCAGGAATATATACGTGGATATGAACAAAGTGGATGAGTATCTTTTATATGTTCAGGGATTATCTTTTGCTGATGTTTCGGTATCGGAGCAGGATTCAATTTCATATATTGCTGCTGAAAACCTATACATGGAAGGTAATTGCGAAAACTCTCTTGAGTCTTTTAAAAAATATCTTGAGAAATTTCCCGAAGGTGCATACATAATCAGTGCTGCCTATTACTCGGCTGAATGTCTTGTAAAATCAGGTAAAACAGAAGAAGCCCTTAAAAATTACGAACTTGTTCTGCGAGAACCCAAATCAGGATTTACGGAGAATTCATTATTAAAAGCTGCAAGCATAAGTTACAGATTAGAGATCTATGAAAAGGCAGTAAAATATTATTCTGACCTGGAACAAATTGCTGTAACAAAAAGCAATATTACAGAGGCAAGATATGGGCAAATGAAATGTTATTTCCTGTTAAATAACTATGAAAAAGCTCTGGTATCGGCAAACAAACTTTTGTCAACCGAAAAGATAAGCGAAAAAATGAAACTTGAAGCCTTAATGATAAAAGCAAAATCATTGCTTGTTTTAAAAGACCTTTTGTTGGCAAAAGCTGAATTCAAAGATATTGTCAGCCTTTCGCATGGTGAACCGGGAGCAGAAGCGAAGTACAACATTGCGAAAATAGAATATATATTTAAGGATTTCGAAAATGCAGAAAAGGATGTTTTTGAATTGATAAATCAATATAGTGCATACGATTACTGGGTAGCCAAAGGATTTATTTTATTAGCGGATGTTTATGTTAAAACTGATAATACTTTTCAGGCAAAACAAACGCTGCAAAGTATCATTGAGAATTATGAGGGTGATGAACTGAAGGAAATTGCAAAACAAAAGCTGGATAGCATTACCTCAGAGGAAAAGAAGGAAGAAGAGCTATTATATAATAACGATAACATTTACAGCGAGCCTGATACGATAAATATTGAAGGGGAGTTGATAGAGGTGGAAAGGTTTTGAAGGGATAAGGTAATAAGGGTATAGGGTAATAAGGTGAATATGGTCGAAAAGTAAAATTTAAAAAAATGAGAAACAAATCATATAAGAACTTCATTTTTTATTCAGGGTTGATAGTATTACTTAACTCGATCATTGTAACGGTGGTATATTCACAGGAAGTAACACAAACCGAAGAAATTACAGTTGTTGCTCCTTATGAGCCTTCGGTTTCCGATGCTTTTAAAATTAATATTTCTCCTAAAATTCCGGATGATAAAGTAGAAAAACCGGAATTTAATTATTCGATAAAACCTAAGTTGCTCCAAACACTTGTTAGTCTTGAACCCATTGTCCCTGCAAAAATAATGGGCGAATCCGTTACGAAATTGTATAAAAACTATATAAAAGCCGGAATCGGGAATTACATTACTCCTTACATCGAATTTTTTGCCAATAAGCTCAGGTCAAAAAAGAATGCCTTTGGCGTTCATCTGAAACACATTTCATCTTCAGGAAAAATTAAGGATTATGCTTATCCGGGTTGCAGCAATGATGAAATAGATATTTACGGAAAGAAGTTCATGACACACCATACGCTTTCTGCAAATGCGTTTTACAAACGAAACGGACTCCATTATTACGGATACAAACCCAATGATTTTCCTGAAATATCCCTGTCGAAAAAAGATATAAAACAGAGCTTTAATTTATTTGGTTTAAACACTTCTTTTGAAAGCAATTATTCCAGGGGAGAAAAACTCAACCATGTATTTTCGCTAAGTTATTATTATTTATTCGACAAATTTGAATCCAAAGAACAAAATATCAGGTTTGATGCCGATCTAAACAAAGTCGTTACATTTTTCGACTTTGCTGACGACCAGAAGCTTGGTGTTGAAGCAAAGGTTGATTATTATTTCAATAGTGATACGCTGATGAACCATAACAGCGGTTTAATAAAATTCAAACCATATTATAATCTCAATTTTTCACAATACAGCTTTATACTTGGCTTAAATACGGTCGTCGAAGCTGACTCAATTTCATATATGCATTTTTATCCCGAAGTCAGGGCTGAAGTACAGGTTGTTAAAGATATACTTATTACTTATGCAGGAATAAAGGGAGAGGTGAATAAAAACAGTTTTAAAACACTTAGCGAAAAAAATCCATTTATAATCTCAACAATTCCCATGAGATTTTCTAATTACAAACTTGACCAATACGGAGGTATAAAAGGGCGAATAACAAAATACCTTGATTATAACCTTTATTTCATTAATTCCTCCATAGAAAATATGCCATTCTTTGTAAACGATACAGTATCTGCGCTTGGTAAAGGGCTAAATAATCAGTTCACTGTTGTTTACGACAAAGTAAAATATTCGAGGGTGATTGCTGAATTTGGTTTTCATTATAAAGATAAATTCAATGCTATGCTTCGCGGTAAATACAACAGTTATTTCCTCGACAATGAAGAAAAACCATGGCATAAACCGGCACTCGAAATATCATTAAGTGCAGAATATAACTTGCAGGATAAAATAATTATAAAAGGAGAGATATTCACTTTCAGCAAAGTATATGCAAGGACTTTTGAAAAAGTTGAAGACCCCCCCATTGCTGTTATAAAAGAAATTCCAGTCGAAATCAATGGGATGGTTGATGTAAATCTCGGCGTGGAATACAGGTACTCAAAATTACTCTCCGGTTTTATCAATTTCAACAATATACTGAACCAACGCTATTTCAGGTGGTATAATTATCCCTCTTATCGGTTTAATGTGATGTTGGGAGTTACGTATTCATTTTAGTCCCGAAACTTAGGGATTAGTTCATTTGTAATTTTAGTCATTTATTTTCCTTTATCTTTGTCCTGAAAAATTCTTCACATGGAAAGATTATCCAGCCGGACAAAGATCTTCATTGGATTAGCCATGCTATTCTTCATCATTGTAATGGGAGTTGTGGGTTACATGTTCATAGAAGGGGATGAATTTCTGGATGCACTTTATATGACAGCTATTACCATTTCAACAGTAGGATTTGGAGAAATTCATGAGTTGTCGTCGGGTGGAAAGATTTTCACTATTATTCTTATTATTTTAAGTTTCACAACTTATGCGTATGCTCTTACGACAATTTCAACACACTTTTTCGAGGGGCAGTTACAATATTTCATTAAAGGTTACAGAATAAAATCATTAAAAAAAATGCAAAATCATGTTGTAGTTTGCGGATATGGCAGAAACGGACAGCAGGTGATAAAGGAGCTTATTGCTCACGATCATCGGTTTATTGTAATTGATGAAAATCATGACCTGATCGTTAAAAACCTGGAAAAGTCAGGGCGGTTCATCGAAGGGGATGCCACCCAGGATGAGACCTTGTTAAAAGCGAATATTCGGACAGCTAAAGCCTTGATCACAACACTTCCAGTTGATGCGGATAATTTATACGTTGTATTAACCGCCCGTGCGCTCAATCCCGATCTTATCATTATCAGCCGTGCCTCTAACGAAAGCTCGGAAGCTAAATTGAGAATGGCGGGAGTGGATAGCGTTGTCATGCCTGAAAGGGTAGGAGGGGCGCATATGGCAAATTTGATTACCCGCCCCGACATTATTGAATTCATGGAGCATGTGTCGGTTCATGGAGATGACCCGACCAATCTGGAAGAGATTGTTTGTTCTGATTTGCCTGAACAAGCTCGCAGCAAATCAATTTACGAGATAGGGATAAGGAAAAAAACCGGAGCGAATATTATTGGCTATAAAACCACTGACGGAAGATATATCCTGAATCCATCCGCAGATACTAAAGTTATTCCCGGTTCAAAGCTGTTTGTGTTAGGCACTCCCGAGCAGATAGAGAAAATGAAAGAGATATTTAGGGAGATGGAGTGATAATTATGAAAGAAATTTTATTATCTATTATTAAGCAATTGGTTTTCTGGATGATTGTTTTTGCATTTACCAGGGCAGTTTTCCTGATATACTATATGAATTCAATCAGTAATGAAAATATTCGCTTTGCTGAAGCTCTAATATCTTTCTGGTATGCCATTCCACTCGATCTTTCTGCAGCATGTTATATTATTTTATTTCCTTTTGTGCTATTACTTGTGCAGTCAATAGTTAGACAAAAATGGATTAATTATTTGAATATTGTATATACAGCCATTATTCTATTTGCTTATATATTAATTACTACAGCAGAGCTTGGAATATATGAGGAATGGAAAACCAAACTACATTTTAAGGCATTAAAATACATGGCTAATCCGGATGAGATATATAATTCCAGTTCAACTAAAACTTTCTTTGTATTAGTTGCTTTATTAATTATACAATTCACTATTGGATTTTATATTTATTATAAGTATATCTACAAAAGAATTGAAAATCAAAAGAGAAATTGGCTTTTCACAGTAATTTTTCTGATTATAACTCCTGGCTTAATTTTTCTGGGAATCCGCGGAGGATTTAAAGAAATCCCGATTAATCAAAGTAAACCTTACTATTCAAAACATAATATATTAAATCTTGCCTCAGTAAATTCAGGATATAATTTATTATTAAGCACAATTGAAAATTACAGGTTCAGAAAAAAGAATCCTTTTGAATTTTACGAACCTGAAGAAGCTATAAAAATTGTTGAAAAACTGCATATAGTACATAAGGACACAACAATTTCAATTCTCAAAACAAAAAGACCGAATATAGTTTTATTAATAATAGAAAGCTGGTCGGCAGATGTAATTGAATCTTGCGGAGGCGAAAAAGGTATTACTCCACAATTTCATGAATTAGAAAAAGAAGGTGTTCTTTTTACAAATTTGTATGCTACGGGCAACCGGTCAGAGCAAGCGATGTCATCTATCTTCGGAGGATTCCCTGCAACACCGATTACAGCAATCACACACAACCTGGAAAAAATTATAAAATTGCCGAGTTTAATAAAATTAATAAAAAAACAGGATTATTCCACATCATTTTATTTTGGCGGACAATTAATTTACGGTGGGATTAAATCATATATAATGATTAATGAGTTTGACAGGATTTATGAAATTTTTGATTTTGACGAAGACCTTCCTCAAGGCAAACTGGGTATTCATGATGAATATACTTTAAGCAAACAATTAGACGATCTGAATAATGAAAATCAGCCGTTCTTTTCAGTTTTATTTACGGTTAGTTCTCATTCGCCTTATGACCAGCCAATGGATGATGTTATTGGCTGGGGAGGTAACGAAAAAGATTTTTTAAATTCAGTATATTATACTGACAGGTGCCTGGGTGACTATTTTAGAAAAGCAAAAAAGCAATCGTGGTACAGAAATACTTTGTTTATTATTGTTGCTGATCATAGTCATAATACATATAGAAACTGGCCGGTTTATACTAAGGAGTACAGAAAAATTCCATTATTGTTTTATGGAGAAGTAATAAAAGAAGAATACAGGGGACAAAAAATATGCAGGATAAGTTCGCAAAATGATATTACGGGTACACTCTTAGCGCAGCTTGATTTAAAATCGGATGAATTTTTTTGGAGCAGAAATTTATTTAACCCATATACACCGGAGTTTGCTTATTATGAAACTACTGAAGGTGTAGGTTGGATTTGTCAGGATGGATATTTTGTTTATAATAAAATGTTAGATAGTTATTTGAAATTAGAAATAGAACCTGAATTACAAGATTCGATAATTAAAGATGGAAAAGCATACCTGCAGGTAGTATTTCAGCAGTTTTTAGATTTTTAAATTAAAACACTCCTTATTTTTTTTTATTTTCCGATGAGCTTTTACTATCAGGAGGCTCAGTTTTGTTTTTCGGAGTATCGGTTTTAAGCGGGTCATCAAGGTCAATATTCAAATCGTGCTGAAAATTCGTGGTTTCCTTGTTTATCTCACGCTTAATGTCGTTGGTTGTCTTTTTTATTTCATTGATCACCTTTCCTAATTTTCGAGCCAGTTCAGGTAATTTTTTTGGTCCGAAAACCAGATATACCACAATGATGATTACAAGGATTTCACCACCGCTAATACTGAAAAAAAGAAGGAAATTGTTCATTTTTGAAACGAAGCGGATTTCTATTTTTTCTTTTTTGATTTTCCTTTTACAATTTGCTTATCCTCCTTTTTAATATTTATCAAATCATAAGCAATAGGGCTGGCATTGAACAATGAAGAATATGTCCCTACCAGAACTCCAATCAATAATGCAAAAGCAAATCCCCTGATAATTTCGCCACCGAAAATAAAGACTGTTAATAAAACAACCAGTGTAGTTCCTGAAGTGTTGAATGTCCTTGCAAGTGTACTATTTAATGCTGCGTTGATATTCGTTTTCAGATCGCGCTTACGGTGCAGATTGCTAAATTCACGAATACGGTCGAAAATGATAACCGTGTCGTTAATCGAATAACCGATTATTGTTAATATCGCTGCAATAAATGCCTGGTCAATTTCCAGGCTGAACGGAAGCACATTATAAAATAGGGAGAATATGCCTATGGTAATTATAGTGTCGTGGAATAATGCAATAACACCTGCTAATCCGAATTGCCATTTTTTGAATCGAATTGCAATATAAATAAAGATTACAATAAGAGCAAAAACAATTGCCATAACAGCCCTGTTTCTTATGTCGTCAGCTATTGTAGGACCAACCTTTTGTGAACTTAATATCCCTATAAGCTTATCTTCTCCTTCTGTATCGGAACTAAATTCTTTGTATTGTATTGACTGGTCTTTATAAAATTGTTTCAACCCTTCAAACAATCTGGTTTGTATAATTGAATCAACTTCCGGCTCATTGTTGTCTATCATGAACTTGGTTGTGACTTTCACTTGTTTATCTGGTCCGAATGTTTTCACTTCAGGTGGAATGCTCTGCCCATCTTCATTAATAAAGGTTTCGGTAAGAGCTGTCCTGATATTATTGGTCTTAACATCCTGGTCGAATCTTATGACATAAGTTCTTCCCCCTGAAAAGTCAACTCCGTAATTAAGACCGCGGATACCAAGTGAAATGATCCCGATAAGAATTACAATTGTTGAAATTATGTATGCAGTCTTTCTTACATTTAGAAAATTAAAATTAACTTTTGTAAGAACATTCCTTGTAATATTGTTTGCAAAATTAATGGTCTTGTTTTTATTGAGTGCCCATGTAAAGATAAGGCGTGAGATAAAAATAGCTGAGAAAAGTGATGATAAAATACCGATAATAAGCGTTGTGGCAAAACCCTGTACTGGTCCTGACCCGAATACATACAGTACGATACCTGTTAAAAGAGTTGTTACGTTGCCGTCGATAATTGCGGAATAGGCATTTTTGTAACCATCGTCGATTGCCAGCCTCATACCTTTACCGGCTCTTACTTCCTCCTTAATACGTTCATAAATAATAACGTTGGCGTCAACAGCCATACCAAGAGTAAGCACTATACCAGCAATACCCGGTAATGTAAGAACCGCTCCAAAAGAAGCTAAAACTCCGAACAGAAAGAATATATTTGTAACAAGTGCAAGGTCGGAAACCCACCCTGCACGGTTATAATAAAATATCATATATACCAGAACCAGTATGAATGCAATAACAAATGACCATAAACCTGCATTCACAGCTTCTTTTCCGAGTGAGGGACCTACAACAGCTTCTTCAACAATCCTTGCCCTGGCAGGAAGCTTACCGGCTTTAAGGATATTGGCTAAATCCTGAGCTTCTTCAATTGTTGTATTACCACCTGATATTGAAGATTGTCCGGTAGGGATTTCATCATTTACATTAGGCGCTGAATATACATAATCATCAAGGACAATGGCAATTTGTCTGCCAATGTTTTCGCCTGTTAATCTCTTCCAGATTTTTGCACCTTCTGAGTTCATCGACATTGTAACTTCAACTCTTCCATTCTGGTCGTAGTCCTGGCGGGCATTGGTAATAACCTCACCACCCAATGCCGGCTTCCGGTCACGTGAAGTGATCTTAAGGGCAAGCAATTCGAGATAATCACTGCCTGCAACCCTGGGTTCGTTCATCCATGCCAGCTTCAGATCGCGCGGGAAAATGTTTTTTGTTTCCTCTAACATTTTATTAACCCATGCAGTGTCTTTAATAGCAGCGTATCCAACTGTGGCTGACTGCCCGGGATAATATTCACCTTGTTGTTGTTCGTAAGCAGGATTAAGAGCAGCATACAATGGATTCATCTTTTTGTATTGCTCAAGATTTTGGTCTTCCATTGTCAGTTCGGTAGTATCGGTTTCCAATTGTTCGAGCAATGTAAGTTCTGTTGTGTCAGTTTCAGTTTCTGATTCAGTTAATTGGATTTCCTCTTCAATTATTGTTTCTTCTTCAGTAACTTCAACTATTTCTTCTGTTTTATCAGATTCTACCGTATCTTCTTTGGTATAATAAATTTCAGCGAGCCTGTTATTGGCTTCACTGAAGTATTGATAAACTTCATTAAATTTATAGGTTTCCCAGAATTCGAGACTGGCTGTTCCCTGTAATAACTTCCTGACACGCTCTGGGTCTTTAATTCCCGGCAACTCAACCAAAACCCTGTTGGATGTTGCAATTTTTTGAATATTAGGCTGGGCAACACCAAAGCGGTCAATACGTGTACGAAGAATATTAAAAGCACGATCGAAAGCACCGTTGGTTTCGCTCCTGATCACACTTATCACTTCGCTGTTGCTTGAGGTAGCTGTTATTCCTTTATCCCTGAATTCATAAAGGAAAATGGAAGCCAGGCTGAAGTTCGGGTCTATTTCCTTGATTGATTCTCCGAAAAGGGTAACAAAGTCTTTCTGGCTGTCTTTTTGTTTTTCGTAAGTTCTTTTTAATGCTTCCTGGAATGTTGGGTTTTGACTGTTACCCGAAAGTCCTTTAACGATATCACCGATTGAAACTTCGAGTGTTACATTCATTCCACCCTTAAGGTCAAGACCGAGGTTTATTTCGCGTTCTTTACAATCCTTATAGGTATATTTCCTGAGAAGAATATTGTAAACCACCTGGTTCGACATAGAGTCCAGGTAATAATGTTCTCTTGCTCTTGAAATCGAATCAAGAATAAATCCTTCTAACAATTCATCTCCGTTGGAAAGTTCTTTAGCTAAATCAACTGTGGCTTCATTATCTGCATAATCTCTTGCATGTTTCTCAACCCTTGATGTAACAAATGTAAAAGAGAGCTGGAACAAACATACCAACGCAAATAAAATCGCAAAAAATTTAATAGCTCCTCTGTTCTGCATTTCTGTCTTATTTTAAGTATTTATTTACCCTAATTTTTTGAGGGTGCAAATATAGAATAACATTATTAAATAACCAATTATCTGGGATTTTTTATGTCTGTTTATTTTACTAAGTTTATTTTATAATATAAAATTGCTCTGATTCCATATTATAAATTTTTATTAGTCTAATTTATTTTGATGTTTTAATTAGACTGTTCAGTATAACTTTACCGAAAAACACCGGATTTAAAATATATAATAATTTCAGAACTACTATCTCAAAATATTATTAACAAATTCAGATACATTATATTCTGCATTATTAAATACTTTATATAGTGCGGAAATAATCGGAAAATTACCATTCAGCGATTTTGCTTTTGAAATCTCATCACAAAAAACATTAACTGCAATTTTCCCTTCCAGTGTAACTTTATCTGAAATATCGTCAACAAAAAATCCTTTCCCAATCAATAGACCAAGCGTTCTGTTGCGGCTCAGATCATTCAATGCTGTGAGGCTGAAGTCGCCGTAACCGCAATATTTAAACATGGTGTCTTCTTTGCCTCCATACTGCAGCAGAATATCTTTCATTTCATTAAATGCTTTGGTAAGAAACAGAAAACGAAGGTTGGGAGAATTATAATGGGCATCAACAATACCTGCAGCTATAGCATAAATATTTTTCAGGATACTTAATATTTCTACTCCTTTTACATCAGCAGTGAAGTCGATATGGATCGGCGTATCGCTGAAAACTTCGGAAAACAATTCAAAATGCGACTCGTCTTCAGACCCTATGGTGAAAGCTGTCGGCAATTTATTGATAAGCTCGCGGGCAAAAGTCGGTCCTTTGAAAGAGCAAACAGGGTTGGGTAAATTAGCGCTAAGACTCTCGGTTATCGTTTTTTGTTCTTTACTGAACCCCTTTGCAAGGTTTAGCAATATGGCATCCACCTTAAGGAAATCTCTTACACTTAGAACATAATCAACTGTAACATTTGAAGGTATAGCAAGAAAAACAATATCAGTTTTTTTTAATATTCCGGTATCTGTGGTTGCTTTAAGGTATTTACTGAGTTTTATATTAGGAAAGTACTTCTTATTATATCTTGTCTCATTAATGGATTCAACTACATCTTCTTCAATCGAAAGAAGATTTACATTGTATATTCTTTTTTTTACCAGAGTATTTCCAAGTGCAGTTCCAATAGAACCGGCACCGATGATGGTTATGTTATTAATTGATTCAATCATAAATGTAATATTATAAGTTTCAGTAAATTTTCAAAAATAACAGTTTTTTTAGAAATAGCTTTTCAGTTCATAAAAATTAATTTGAGATATTAAATATCTTTACTTTCTAATTTTACATATTAATCTATATAATACTTAATTCAATGTCAAACTATTTGTATACAAATTACGCAAGTATATGATTAATTATTATTTTTGTTAGCCAATTTTGAAAATAATGATTAATGGAAGTTTTAAAACAGGTATTGTTATTCAAGCCAGATCTTCATCATCTCGATTACCTAAAAAACTGCTTCTTCCTTTTTTTGGATTAAAATCTATAATTGATATTTTGTTAATTAATTTCAAAACTTATTTGCATGGGGAATATGATATAGTTTTGGCAACCTCTAATAATAAACAGGATGATATATTTGTCGACATTGCAGATAAATATAAAATGAAATTATATAGAGGTCCGGAAACAGATGTGCTTCAAAGAATTATTAATGCAGCGGATAATTATGGATTCAAAAATATAATACGTGTTTGTCCCGATAACCCGATTTTTGACATTAAGGGTACAGTTGAATTATTAAAATACCATCTTAAATATGATAACGATTATACGGGTTATCAATTAAAGGGATATTTACCATCAATAAAATCTCATATGGGATTTTGGGGTGAAATTGTGTCTTTATCAGCATTAAGAAGAGTACATTCAGAAACAAATAAGAAAATTTATCTTGAACATGTAACAAATTATATTTATAACCATTCTGAAAAATTTAAAGTTTGTTTCAGGGATGCTCCTGAAGTTGTGTATAGTCGTGAAGATATCAGACTTACTGTAGATACAAAGGAAGATTTTTTTCTGATGCAGGAAATCTATCAAAGGTTACTTAAAGAAAATATTGCTTTTGAAGTTGAGCAAATTATTCATTTCCTGGATCAGAACCCCCGTTATTTACTTTCGATGAAAAATCAAATTGAAATAAACAAAAAGTAAGAAAATGGAACCAACATATATAATCGGTGAGATTGGGCAAAATCATAACGGCGAAGTTGAGATTGCAAAAAAGTTAATAGATGTTGTTGCAATACCGGTTATAGATGAACTTTTCGGACAGAAACTAAAACCATTGGATGCCATCAAACTCACAAAGCGTGATTTGGATGAAGAACTCTCAGCATCTGCTATGCTAAAACCATATAATAATCCTTATTCATTTGGTAAAACTTACGGTGAGCATCGAGCTTTCCTTGAACTAAGTGATGAAGAGCATTTTGAGATTTATAAATATGTAAAAGACATAGGGCTTGATTTTGTTGAAACCCTATGTGCCAGAGGTTGCCTATCTATTTTCAGGTATTTTCAACCTGATAAGCTTAAGGTAGCTTCCCGCGACCTGACCAATCTTCCTTTACTTGAAGTTCTTGCGGAAACAAAAGTTCCAATAATTCTTTCTACAGGCATGGGTGGTAAAAAAGAACTGGATAATGCGCTCCACGTGATTTCAAAATATCATTCTGATATAACCATACTGCATTGTCTGTCGCAATACCCTTCAGAATATAAAAATATAAATCTTAACACTATTTTATTCTTAAAGGAAAACTATCCTGAATATACCATTGGTTATTCCGATCATTCCATTGGTATTGTGGTTCCGGTTGCGGCAGTTGCTATCGGCGCAAAAGTTATTGAAAAACATATTACACTCGACAGGAATATGAAAGGTACCGATCATAAAGGTTCACTTGGTCCTGATGGACTATTCAGAATGGTGAGAGATATAAGGAATATTGAAATGGCAGTGGGAGTAAAAGAAATATTTACGAGCGATTCGGTTAATGATACCAGGATAAAACTTGAACGCTCAATTGCAGCAAAACAAAATATCTTAAAGGGTGATACGATTAAGGAGGAAAACCTGCATCTTCTTAGTCCTGGTGATGGTTTTAGATGGGTTGATAAGGATAAGGTTATAGGGATGGTAGCGAAAGAAAATATTCTAAAAGATGAAATTATTCATAAAAATATGATCGAATGATGGATATAAAACTTGTTCTTACGGATATTGACGGAGTCTGGACTGACGGAGGTATGTTTTATGACAATAAAGATAATGAATGGAAAAAGTTCAATACTTCTGATAGCGCCGGTGTTTTATTTTTAAGGAAACTAAACATCCCGCTTGGAATAATAACTGGCGAAGATACTGAAATAGTCAGGCGCAGGGCTGAAAAGCTTAAGATAGAATACTTATTTATGGGAGTTCGGAACAAGCTAAAGGTAGCAAAGAGCCTTTGCGATAAACTTAATCTTGATCTGACAAAGGATGTAGCTTATATTGGTGATGATATCAATGATATTCCACTTTTAAAGGAAGTGAGAATCAGTGCTGCACCTGACAGTGCACCGGTTTATGTGAAGAAAATTGCTAAATGGAACCTTGAAAAAAGCGGAGGAGAGGGCGTATTCAGAGAGTTCGTGGAAAAAATACTTGAAAAATATGGCTTGCTGGATTCCTTAATTAACGAGTACCTGGAAATTTTTAAATACTCTTAATGAATTGGATAATCCTTTCACTAACCTTACCATCAATCCTAAATGCATAATTTTCTATATAATTTTGATAAGCCGACCTGTTTATTTTTGATTTACCCGATAATAAATTTTCTATAATATTTTTTAATTCTTCTTTGTTTGTTGCCTGGAATGCTATTCCTTCTTTGTGATAACCCTGGACATCCTGCCTAATATGATCTAAAATGATCAAAGGTTTGTTAAAATAAACTGTTTCGGCTCCTACTGTAGAAAAGCAGGTGATCAGAATGTCGCATGTGGAAATTAGCAAATACAGATCAAATTCCAAAATAATACTATAATTTTTACATCCTGCTTCTTTTGCGATAGTATTGTAATATTTAAAATCATCTTTTTCGGCAGGATGGAGTTTTACAACAAGATATATATTTTCAATTTCTGAAGCAGCCTTGAAAACATCAAACGCAGCCTGCTTTCTTAAAACCGGATCTCTTTGAGGCTGAGAAGCAAAAACTATGAGTTTGGTATTTTTTGATAATTTATAATAGCCCTTTTTATCAGCTTTCAGGAGTTTTGGTATTATATCAGTCCTGATTTGCCCTGTCGTAATTAAAGATTCCTGCCTGTAATTTCCTTTTTGAATTAATAGTTCTTTCCAGTGTTTTCCCCATATTAACGTATAGTCGGGAACAATTTTCCCGTTTTGATCATCAGGAGTATATATATAGGCGGGATGCAATTCATGAATGGTCCCATGCTGAATTCCAATTGTATGGATATTTTGAGACTTTGCTGCATCAAGTATAGATTTGATCCGAGCGCTATTCTCATCAATTGAAGTAATTGTTTTTATTTTGTATTTCCGAAAGAACCGTTTGTAGCTAAAGTATTTAAAAATAAACAACTTGCTTGTTTTATGAAGTGAAGTAAGATGCTGAAATATTAAATTTTCTGTATCATTCAGATTGGCTGCTGCTATACTTTTATACCCCATTTCCAGTTTTAAAGTATATTTTTTTAATTCAACCCTGACTTTACGGGATAAAAGCCCTTTAAAAATAACAAATTCACCAAATAATCTATTTTTACTTTTTCTGAAAAAGTAAGTATGAAGTTTAAAATCCGGTAGATTAAGTTTTGGAATTTCTACATCATCCAAAATAAAAAAATCATCATCTAACTTTTCAAAAAGGTATGCTAAAAAATAGTTGCCATATTCTTCTTTAAATGTTTTTATATTAATAATTATTTGTTTGATGGCGTGATCAATAACTATATGCTTCCGTTTTTTAATTTGATTTTGCTGAAATAATGCTATCAGAATCCTAAGGAAAAAGAAAAAAGAATATTTAATAATAGTAACAAAATTAATTTTTTTAGAACCAGGGTTACTAAATTTTATTTCCAGTCCGGATGATTTAAAATCGTAGTACTTAAAAGATTCATTTACACTGTAAAATATAACCTTATCGAATTTATTAAGCAGGTTTTTAATAAGTTTTATTTCGTAATATAAATTTCTGATATAAAAATAAGTTCGGAATTTATGATAGTGCCAGATACTGGCTTTTTCAATCATTAATAATTCGGTAACAGGAGTTCCCTCTATTTTTTTTTCGCCAAAATTTAATACCTGCTCAAATATATCATAGTTAATATTACGTTTTTCTTCTGCTGTTAATTCGATTGAACCTTTAGAAAGATTATTTAATTCTGTTGGCAAATTAACATTAGAATATAATACTATGCCGTCAATATCCTTAAATTTTTTTTGAATATTCTTTGCCTCTGTATTGCTTATTTGTCTGTTTATAAATATTGCTTCCATCCTTTTGCAATAATATTTCTTATTTCTTTTTTATAGAGAATTAAAAGACTTATTAAAATTGAAACAACTACAATTGAAGAAGTAATAAACGCGTTAATGTTTGCCTGAAGTTTGAGCAGTTCCATGATAATGGCTATGGCAATAATTACAAATGGAAAAACCAGCAATTTATTAATATTCCATGAGATATTAACTATTTTCTTCTGATATTGATAAATTCCGGCTACCTGTATAGTCTGGGATATCATTATGGCTGTTATGGCACCATAAGCGCCCCAAACAGGAACTAATAAATAAAGTAAAAACAGATTTATTGCTAAAACGATTAGATTCAGGTAAAGGAAGATTTTTGTCTTCTTCTCAAAGTAAACCGGAAAAGAAAAAACGATATATTGAGTACGTAAAATATACCTGATAAAAACTATTGCAATAAATCCTGCAGCTAATTTAAGGTCGGTTTTAAAGATAAGACAATATGCCATAGCAGGTATGATCGCCAGGGCGATCATAAACTGTGTCTGCGCCATTAGTAAATGGGATAATTTTTTAATTTCACCCATGTTTTTTTTAATGCCCTCTTTCATCATTCTAAACATCTCCGGTTGGGATGCTCCCTGAATTCCCTGGAGGATGATCTCAATACCACGTCCGAGAAGAAGTGCCTGGCTGTAAATACCAAGAATAGTTGGTGTGCTTTCCAGAAAGTACCTGTCGGCAAAATTAATACTCCATACAACAATTGCATATTCAAATAGTGGTAAGGCGAATTGATTAACAGGTTTCAGGAACTTGAAGTTAAAGTGAAATCCGGTACTGTAGTATGTATAAATAAGAATGGATATAGATATTAAACTGCTTCCAATACAGCTTCCGTAAACATATCCCACAAAACTCATGTCAAAATAAAAAACTCCTATCAATTGGAAGCCCGATCTAAGCAACCCGAGCATAAAACTAAAAATCAAAAATCGTCTGACCTTTTTTTCATTGCGGTAAAGCGCAAAGGCTGTTATATTAATTGCCCGGTTGATACCAATAATAATTGCGGCAAAGCCATATCTCGAAAAATTTTGTAATTCCGGTTGCGTGAATATTTTACCGATTTGATCTTTAAAAATATATGCCACAATAAGTACAAGAAATCCTCGGAGAATAATGGAATTGAATATGCCTGAAACTAATTTTTTGTATTTTTTTTTATCGTCCAGATAATCATAATAAAAGCGTGAAATGGCATTGCTCATTGCAAAAATAGCTATAATTAAAGCCAATGAAGCAATAGTTTCGGCTATTTCAATTTGGGAGAAATCAGCAGCATTTAATTTGTCATCTCCTTCTATCAGCGGTCTGACAATAAGTTGTAAAAATGGAGGAAAAGCTGCTACGGCAGTATATAGAAAAGATAGCTTAAAAAATTCTTTGTTGTTGAGTTTCATTAAAGTTGTAAACTGGAATAATCCTATTAGCGTACAATATTAATCATTTTTCAGGTTTGAATTTTATCTTAACAAAGTTACACTCCCTTTCAAAGTAAAATTCTGATAAGCTCCCAAACATTTGTATTCTACTAACCAGTAATACACTCCTTCAGCACATTTACTACCATTTTTCGTCCCATCCCACTTATCATAGTGTGCCGAGAAGCAGTAATCGGCAATATAAATTACTGCATGCTGTAATTAAGATGGTGGAAACCAGTTGTAAGGTTGACCCACCGAAGTCGTTGTACAGGCGATGGCTTCAAACTACCTAAAGGTGCTGTAGT
>JADHVR010000004.1 GCA_016783885.1 Bacteroidales bacterium | reverse complement strand
CATCTTCACCGGAACTACAATTTCACCGAGCTCATGGCTGAGACAGTGCCCAGATCGTTACACCATTCGTGCAGGTCGGAACTTACCCGACAAGGAATTTCGCTACCTTAGGACCGTTATAGTTACGGCCGCCGTTTACCGGGGCTTCATTTCAAAGCTTCTCCCAACCGAAGTCAGAATAACATCTCCACTTAACCTTCCGGCACCGGGCAGGTGTCAGGCCCTATACGTCATCTTTAAATTTAGCAGAGCCATGTGTTTTTGATAAACAGTCGCCTGGGCCATTTTTCTGCGGCCATCCCCCTTATATCCCTCTAATAGAAGAATAAAAAAAGAATGGCACCCTTTCTCCCGAAGTTACAGGGTTAATTTGCCTAGTTCCTTAGCCATGAATCACTCGAGCACCTTTGGATACTCTCCTCGACTACCTGTGTCGGTTTACGGTACGGGCAGCAAATACCTGAAGCTTAGAGGTTTTTCTTGGAAGTATGATTAGAACCACTATCCGCTTGTCCGAAGACTCACGGTACTATCGAGTTTCAGCACATTCAGTGGATTTTCCTGCTGAATGTATACCTACACTCTTCAACGTACTATTCCGTCAGTACGCGGGTTTTTCACTCCTTCGTCACCTCATCGCAGTAATTGCTGGTACTGGAATATTAACCAGTTGTCCATCGGCTACCCCCTTCGGGTTCGCCTTAGGTCCCGACTAACCCTGATCCGATTAGCGTTGATCAGGAAACCTTAGTCTTCCGGTGTGCGGGTTTCTCGCCCGCATTATCGTTACTTATGCCTACATTTTCTTTTCCAGACGCTCCAGTATACCTTACGATACACCTTCAGCGCAACTGGAATGCTCCCCTACCACACTGACGTAAACGTCAGTATCTATAGCTTCGGTAATATGCTTAATGCCCGATTATCATCCATGCCCGATCGCTCGACTAGTGAGCTGTTACGCACTCTTTAAATGAATGGCTGCTTCCAAGCCAACATCCTAGCTGTCAAAGCAATCAGACCTCGTTAAATCAACTTAGCATATATTTAGGGACCTTAGCTGATAGTCTGGGTTGTTTCCCTCTCGGCAATGGACCTTAGCACCCACTGCCTCACTCCCGAGAAACATGTCATAGCATTCGGAGTTTGTCAGGGTTTGGTAGGCGGTGAAGCCCCCTAGCCCAATCAGTAGCTCTACCTCTATGACACTTAACTCGAGGCTGCACCTAAATGCATTTCGGGGAGTACGAGCTATCTCTTAGTTTGATTAGCCTTTCACCCCTACCCACAGTTCATCCAAACACTTTTCAACGTGTAATGGTTCGGTCCTCCATCCCGTGTTACCGGGACTTCAACCTGACCATGGGTAGATCACTAAGTTTCGCGTCTACCCCCTCTAACTAAACGCCCTATTCAGACTCGCTTTCGCTTCGGCTTCTCCCTGTTATTGGGATTAACCTTGCTAAAGAGGAGTAACTCGTAGGCTCATTATGCAAAAGGCACGCCGTCAGCTACTTTCAGTCCGTATGGACTAATTTGGCCTCCGACCGCTTGTAAGCGTACGGTTTCAGGTTCTATTTCACTCTTCTGTTCGAAGTACTTTTCACCTTTCCCTCACGGTACTAGTTCACTATCGGTCTCTCAGGAGTATTTAGCCTTACCAGATGGTGCTGGCAGATTCCCACAGGATTTCTCCGGTCCCGCGGTACTCAGGATACTGTTAGGTAGTAAATCGGTTTTGCTTACAGGACTATCACCTTCTATGGTTCAACTTTCCAGAAGTATTCTGCTACCAATTTACAGTCCTTATTACAGTCCTACAACCCCAATATTGCCGTAACAATATTGGTTTGGGCTATTCCCCGTTCGCTCGCCACTACTTAGGGAATCACTATTGTTTTCTTTTCCTCCAGGTACTTAGATGTTTCAGTTCCCTGGGTTAGCTTCCCGATAAATCGGGATGACCATTCTTCAAATGGCCGGGTTGCCCCATTCGGAAATCCCCGGATCAAAGGTTATTTGCACCTACCCGAGGCTTATCGCAGCTTGTCACGTCCTTCATCGCCTCTGAGAGCCAAGGCATTCGCCGTACGCCCTTAATTACTTTCTTTCTGTAGTCGTTAATATTTTTAACTTTTTTCGCTGTATTTTCTTTCAATATGTCAAAGAACTTTGTCAGTTTTGAGTTTACTGTTTACTGTTTAGAGTTTAGTGTTCAATATAAAACTTTTAACTCTTAACTTTTAACTCTTAACTAACTAGTGGAGAATATCGGATTCGAACCGATGACCCCTAGCTTGCAAAGCTAGTGCTCTAGCCAACTGAGCTAATTCCCCAAGCGATTAAGATGTAGTCCCGGGCAGACTTGAACTGCCGACCCCTACATTATCAGTGTAGTGCTCTAACCAACTGAGCTACGGGACTATTTTCTTCCCTTTTATTATGTTTTCCTATTTTTGTACCCCGAAGCTCTAAAAAACATTAGAGCTATAGGAATTCCTATTTTTTGCTCTAAGGAAGAGCCCTCACTTTACTCGTTTGGGTTAATAATGAAGTATTACCAGTAGCAAATATCATCACGAATTCCGATATTTATCGGGTTCGGGATAATAGTAAATCGCTCTAGAAAGGAGGTATTCCAGCCACACCTTCCGGTACGGCTACCTTGTTACGACTTAGCCCCAGTCACTAGTTTTACCTTAGGCCGCTCCTTGCGGTCACGGACTTCAGGTACCCCCAGCTTCCATGGCTTGACGGGCGGTGTGTACAAGGCCCGGGAACGTATTCACCGCACCATTGCTGATATGCGATTACTAGCGAATCCAACTTCACGAAGTCGAGTTGCAGACTTCGATCCGGACTGAGACCGGTTTTCGAGATTAGCATCCTGTCACCAGGTAGCGACCCTCTGTACCGACCATTGTAGCACGTGTGTAGCCCTGGACATAAGGGCCGTGCTGATTTGACGTCATCCCCACCTTCCTCACTACTTGCGTAGGCAGTTTCCTTAGAGTCCCCAGCATTATCTGATGGTAACTAAGAATAGGGGTTGCGCTCGTTATGGGACTTAACCCGACACCTCACGGCACGAGCTGACGACAACCATGCAGCACCTTGTAAAATGTCCCGAAGGAAAGCCCGATTTCTCGGGATGTCATTCTACATTTAAGCCCAGGTAAGGTTCCTCGCGTATCATCGAATTAAACCACATGCTCCTCCGCTTGTGCGGGCCCCCGTCAATTCCTTTGAGTTTCAACCTTGCGATCGTACTCCCCAGGTGGATCACTTAACACTTTCGCTAAGTCGCTGACTGTTTATCGCCAACAACGAGTGATCATCGTTTACGGCGTGGACTACCAGGGTATCTAATCCTGTTTGCTCCCCACGCTTTCGTGCCTGAGCGTCAGTGTCAGTTTGGTGAGCTGCCTTCGCTATCGGAGTTCTGTATCATATCTATGCATTTCACCGCTACATGATACATTCCGCCCACCTCAACTGTACTCAAGAATGACAGTTTCAATGGCAGTTCTACAGTTGAGCTGTAGGATTTCACCACTGACTTATCATTCCGCCTGCGCACCCTTTAAACCCAATAAATCCGGATAACGCTTGCACCCTCCGTATTACCGCGGCTGCTGGCACGGAGTTAGCCGGTGCTTATTCGTATGCTACCGTCAACTTCCGACACGTCGGAAGGTTTCTTGGCATACAAAAGCAGTTTACAACCCGTAGGGCATTCATCCTGCACGCGGCATGGCTGGGTCAGACTTGCGTCCATTGCCCAATATTCCTTACTGCTGCCTCCCGTAGGAGTCTGGTCCGTGTCTCAGTACCAGTGTGGGGGGATATCCTCTCAGAACCCCTAGGCATCGTTGCCTTGGTGAGCCGTTACCTCACCAACAAGCTAATGCCACGCATGCCCATCTCTAACCGCCGGAGCTTTAATTCATCGAACATGTGATCAATGAATATTATGAGGTATTAATCCCGATTTCTCGGGGCTATTCCCCAGTTAGAGGCAAGTTGCATACGCGTTACGCACCCGTGCGCCGGTCGTCAGCACCACCGAAGCGGCCTGTTACCCCTCGACTTGCATGTATTAAGCCTGCCGCTAGCGTTCATCCTGAGCCAGGATCAAACTCTCCATTGTAAAAAGTACATTTAATGTCTCAAGATTTACTATTTTTCATTCCGACCCCGATAAATATCGGGACGAAATGGATATTTGCTACTAGGCTTTACTTCAATTTTTTCAAAGAACTTTTATATTTTTATACTTAAAAATCGTTTTCTCAAAACGGACTGCAAAGATACAATAAAAATATCTTATACAATAAATATTTTTTTAACAATTTTAAAGAACGTTTTGTTGAAAGCGGGTGCAAAAGTAGAAATAATATTTTTATAAAATCAAACTTTTTTTACTTTTTTTTATTTAAATATTAAGTGTTTAATTTTGAATGAGTATGCATTGAAAAATAGTACTTTTGAAATCACAAAAAAATAAAAATATTAATTTTCGAGTTATACTATACTAAATTATTTATTAAATAATAATGGAAATGATTATGAAAAATGTATTAAACCGTAAAGGAATATTCATAGTTTTATTGTTGTTTATAAGTTTAACTGTTTATAGTCAAAATACTGAAGGTAACAGAGGAGCTTTTAAAGACAGATTGTTTACGGGAGGTGGACTTGGTTTGCAATTCGGGACCTGGTCAACCCTTGTTGATGTAACCCCGGTTATTGGATATTATTTAACTGATAATGTGGTAGTAGGCTTAGGTGGAACTTATAAATACTACAGGTATAAAAATGCATATTATGTTGTTTTTAATAATGGGGAGTCTAAATATTATGATCTTATAGCCAATATGCTTGGCGGAAGTATCTTTGCAAGATATTATTTCAAAAGTGATTTGATAAATATCTTTAATAATCTTTTTGCTCACGTCGAATACGAGTATCTGAATTACAAATACAACGATTATAGATTAAATGAGTCAGGTAGTGATATTAATACATATAAAATGACAACTGACATACACAGCTTTTTTGTCGGAGGTGGATTAAGACAAATGGTTGGGGGCAGGTCATTTTTATATCTTATGATTTTATGGAATTTGAATGATTCCTTTTATTCTCCCTATTCCAATCCTGTTATCCGTATTGGGTTTAATGTGGGGATATAAAATATTATTCTTCAGGTATTTTTTTCAAAACATCCAACGTCAGATCCCAGAACTTCTTTACCGTGTCAATTTTAAGCCTTTCGTCAGGTGAATGAGCGCCCTTGATAGTAGGTCCATAAGAGATCATGTCCATTTTGGGATATACATCACCAATCAATCCACACTCAAGCCCTGCATGAATTGCCAGAACTTTTGGTTCTTCATTAAATAGTTCTTGATACGAATTTCTTGTAATCTCAACTATTTGTGAATTTGGGTTTGGGGTCCAGCCGGGATATCCGTCGGTATGTTCAACTTTAGCTCCGGCAAGATTGAAAACACTTGCCACCATATTACCAATATCATCTTTAGCAGTTTCGACTGAACTTCGCTGACTCGTGGTTAAAATAATCTCCTTTTCCAGGGTTTTAACCGAAGCCAGGTTAGTGGAGGTTTCAACAAAATTGGGTATCTCGGCAGACCAGGCGATTACACCGTGGGGGCAGGCATATATTGAGTTTAACAGATTATACTGTGTTTGTTCATCAATCAAAAAGTTTGGCTTTTCAATCTTCTTATAGCTGATTTTCAAATCCGGTTCCGTGATTTTGTATTCTGATTTGGCAACTTTGGAAAACTCTTCTATATAATTAATAAAATAATCTTCCTTTTCGGGAGGTAAGCAAATAACAGCATAAGCTTCGCGTGCAATGGCATTTCGTAAATTTCCCCCATCAAATTTTGAAAGCCTGAGATCATACTTAACGGATGAGTGCCATAATATCCTGTTCAGTATTTTATTGGCATTTGCCCTTCCTTTTTGGATATCATCGCCTGAATGACCTCCGACCAAACCTGAAACAGTGATTTTATAAGCTATATAATCTTGAGGAACCTCTTCATTATTATATTTAAATTTTATTACAGTGTCTTTTCCGCCTGCACAACCGATAAAAAGTTCGCCATCATCTTCAGAATCGAGGTTTAATAAAATATTGCTTTTCAGAAAACCGGATTTTAAACCGAAAGCACCTGTTAAACCTGACTCTTCATCAATGGTAAACAAACATTCAATCGGTCCGTGCTTAATATCATCTGCTTTTAGAATAGCTAACTGGACAGCTATTCCAATTCCATCGTCGGCGCCCAGGGTGGTTCCTTTTGCTTTAACCCAACCATTATCAATCCGGGTATCAATCGGGTCATTGTTAAAATCATGATCCACATTGTTGTTTTTTTCACAAACCATATCAATATGGCTTTGCAGTACAACTGATTTTATATTTTCCATTCCTCCTGAGGCAGGTTTTCGGATCAGAACATTACCTGTTTCGTCTTGTATGGTTTCAAGATTATTTTTTTTACCAAAATCGAGGAGATACTTAATTATTTTATCTTCTTTTTTTGAGGGTCTTGGAATTTTTAATATTTCAACAAAATAGAACCAGAGCCTTTCGGGTTGTAATTTTAATAAATCTTCGTTCATGATTAATCGTAGATTAGGATTCATAAAACAGCAAAAGTAAAATTTTATCTGTTAAAATTAAATACCAGATGATTTATTTATGATATTTGCCCGGATAAATGTACTTGTGATGGTTAAAGCAAAAATTCTAAAATTTTTTGTAGCGGAAGTATTTGAAAAAATGGGATGTTACCGGGCAGATGCTGAACAGGCAGCAGATATTCTGGTTCGTGCTGAATTACGCGGGATAAACACACATGGCGTAGTCAGGCTGATTGAATATTTTAATTTATGGAAGAATAACAGAGTAAAGGTTAAGCCTGATATTAAGATTCTTTATGAAACACTTAGTACGGCTTTAATTGATGGTGATAAGGGATTCGGACTTATTGTAGCGCCCAGGGCAATGAAACTGGCAATTGAGAAAGCGAAGAAAGCCGGAACAGGCTGGGTGTCGGTTCGCAATTCGTATCATTACGGTATTGCAGGATATTATGCAATGATGGCACTTGAAAAAAACATGATCGGTATCTCAATGACTAATGCGAATCCTTTGGTTGCTCCAACCTATTCAAAAAAACCTTTTTTAGGAACCAATCCAATTGCTGTTGCTATTCCGGCAGGAAAAGAATTTCCTTTTGTGGCTGATTTTGCAACTGCGCCAATATCGAGGGGCAAACTTGACAAACTGTATGAAAATGACGAGAAAGCTCCGGAAGGTTTATTACAGGACAGAAATGGAAAGGACACAACATACACGAATATTTTAACAGAAGGTGGTTCAATTAAAACCCTTGGCGGAGATAAAGATCATGGAGGGCATAAAGGATATTGTTTGAGTGCAATGGTAGATATTTTATCGGCTGTTTTATCAGGGGCAAATTTTGGCCCGTTGGTAGTTCCAACATTGAGTTATTTACCTAATTCCGATGAAAAAGAAGACAAAGGTATAGGTCATTTTTTCGGAGCAATCAGAATTGATGCGTTTCGTCCGGCTGATGAATTCAAGGATTATATGGATTCATGGATTCGGGAATTCAGGAAAGCGAAACCTATTGATAGCCAGGAAGCAGTGCTGGTACCCGGTGACCCCGAAAGGTTATCGGAAGAAAGAATATCAAAAACCGGTATTGAAATACCTAATAATATTAAAGAGCAATTAAATACTATTGCAGGTAATTTTAATATCAAGGCACTGTTCTTTTAAACTTCACATTTTTAACAGCCTCAATAGCTGCATTGTCAAATACTAATGTGTTTTAAATCGGAAATGGTTTTCTGCGGATCAGCTGAAGAAAAAATGCTGTTGCCTGCAACTAAAACATCAGCTCCGGCTTTAAAGAGTTTTGCGGCATTTGATTTATCCACACCCCCGTCAACTTCAATCAGGATTTCAGCATTGAACTTTAATATCAATTTTTTTAATTGCCTGATTTTTTTATAAGTGTTTTCAATGAAATTCTGAGCGCTAAAACCCGGGTTAACCGACATGATAAGCACCATATCGATATCATGCAAAACATCCTCCAGTATTGATATATTTGTATGTGGATTGAGGGCTACGCCTGCTTTCATGCCTAAATTTTTTATTGCATGAACCGAACGGTGTAAATGTGTACAGGCTTCGTAATGAATACTTATGATTTCTGCCCCGTATTTCCTGAACCGTTCAAAATAACGATCAGGATCAACAATCATCAAATGAACATCAAGGGGTTTTTTTGCATATTTTTTTATATATTTAATCACCGGAAATCCAAAAGAAATATTCGGGACAAATACTCCATCCATCACATCAAGATGAAGCCAATCGGCCTGGCTGTGGTTAACCATTTCAATATCTTCAATAAGATTGCCGAAATTAGCTGAAAGCAACGACGGAGCAATTAATTTGACCATACATTAAAATTTTTATCTGTTCAGAATTTAATTAGCTTATTAGTTACAAAATATTTTTCGGGTGTAAATGTAAGAAGAATTTAAAAAGAACGGATATATATCCGCTCTTAATATTTTTATCCAAGATAAGTTTTTAGCAGCTTACTCCTCGAAGTTTGTTTTAACCGCAAAATAGATTTTTCCTTTATCTGTCTCACTCGTTCCCTTGAGATTTTATATTTTTCTGCAATTTCTTCAAGCGACCATGGAACTTTGCAATTTAAACCAAAATATAATCTCAGCACATCAGCTTCCCTTTGTGTTAGCGTTGAAATTGCTCTTTCTATTTCAATTTTAAGTGAGTCATAAATAAGCCCGGTTTCAGGAGTTAACGAATCCTCATTTATCAACACGTCGTACATATTATTATTATTCTTATCCTGTATAAGGGGAGCATCCATTGAAACATGCCTGCTGGTGTTCTTCATTGAAACAAATATATCTTCTTCATCTACCTCTAACATATTGGCAATTTCCTCAGAATTTGGTTCCCGTTCATATTCCTGTTCGAGTTGGGCGGAGGCTTTATTGATTCTATTGATTATACCAATCCTGTTAACAGGAAGCCTGACAATCCTTGATTGTTCAGCTAATGCTTGTGTTATGGATTGCCGAATCCACCAAACGGCATAGGATATAAATTTAAATCCTCTGGTCTCATCAAAAAGTTTTACTGCCTTAATCAATCCAAGATTACCCTCATTAATAAGATCTTGTAAGCCTAATCCCTGGTTTTGATACTGCTTTGATACTGATACTACAAATCGAAGGTTTGCTTTAGTAAGTTTTTCTACAGCCCCCCTATCACCTTGTTTGATTTTTTGTGCAAGATTTACTTCTTCATCTGCTGTAATGAGATCAACTTTACCAATTTCACACAGGTATTTCTCAAGTGCTATGGTATCCCTGTTTGTTACCTGATTGATAATTTTAAGTTGCCTCATAATAAAATTATAAAATAAAAAAACCCGAAAAACTAAAAAAAAATGTTCTTCGGGAAATTTTACGAAACGAACTGTGTTAAGGTTTCAAAAATTATTGTCATTCAGGCTTAGGAAGCAAGACTTTTCTTGAGAGTTTTAATTTTCCTGACCTGCCGTCAATTTCAATTATTTTAACTTTGACTTTGTCACCTGTTTTCAAAACCTGTTCAACATTCCTGATGTGTTTCCAATCGATTTCCGAAATATGAAGCAAGCCTTCCTTTTTTGGTAAAATCTCAATAAATGCTCCGAAAGCCGTGATATTTTTAACTGTACCGAGATAAACCTCACCAACTTCAGGGACAGCAATAATTTCTTTAATTCTGTTTTTAGCCGCATCAAACGAATCTTTGTTGGTGCAGATTATATCTATAATTCCAAATTCTCCCTCTTCTTCAATAATGATAGTTGAATTGGTCTCATTCTGTATTTCCTGAATTACTTTGCCTCCAGGACCAATAATAGCGCCAATAAACTCTTTTGCAACTGTCATTCTTTCTATTCTCGGCACATGAGGTTTATAATCTTCTCTTGGTTCTTTGATAGTTTTTTCCATTTCGCCGAGGATATGCATTCTGCCTGCTTTTGCTTGTTCCAATGCTTCTTTTAAAATTTCAAAAGATAAGCCTTCCACTTTGATATCCATCTGGCAGGCAGTAATTCCATCTCTTGTCCCTGTAATTTTAAAATCCATATCGCCAAGGTGATCTTCATCGCCAAGAATATCGGAAAGGACAGCATATTTATCAGAGTCATTATCGGTAATCAATCCCATAGCAATCCCTGAAACAGGTTTTTTAATTTTAACCCCCGCATCCATCAAGGCTAAATTACCTGCGCAAACTGTTGCCATTGATGACGAGCCGTTGGATTCAAGAATATCGGAAACAACTCTTACAGTATAAGGATTATCCTCACCTGAGGGCATTACAAACTTTAAGGCTCTTAATGCGAGGTTTCCATGACCAACTTCCCTTCGGCTGGTTCCCCTTAAAAATCTGGCTTCTCCTGTGGAGAATGGAGGGAAATTGTAATGCAAAATAAAAGTGCTTTTTCCTTCAATCACAGCACCATCAATAGTCTGTTCATCTAATTTGGTTCCGAGTGTAACTGTAGTAAGCGACTGTGTTTCGCCCCTGGTAAATATTGCAGAACCATGTGCGGTAGGAAGATAATCAATCTCTGTCCAGATAGGTCTGATCTCATCCATCTTTCTGCCATCCAGCCTGATTCTCTCGTCGAGAATCATGCGGCGCATAGCTTCTTTTTCCACATCATGGAAATATCTTGCGATCATCCCTACTTTTTCTTCCTGTTCTTCTTCAGATAATGTTTCAATAAAATCCTGTTTTATTTGTTCAAACGCATCTAATCTTTCATGCTTAGATGTGCCTTTTTTAGCAACAGCATAAATTTTATCGTAAGTTACTTCATTAATTTTTTCTTTAAGATCATTATCATTTTCTTCGTGGCAGTATTCTCTTTTGCTCGTTGATCCAGCCATTTCAGCTAATTCAAGCTGTGCCTTACATTGTTCCTTAATGGCATTATGGGCAAATTTAATAGCCTCAAGCATGTCATTCTCTGATATTTCTTTCATTTCGCCTTCAACCATAATAATATTATCAATTGTTGCGGCTACCATGATATCAATATCTGAATTCTCAATATCAGCTACTGAAGGATTGATTATAAAATTGCCGTCAATTCTTCCAACTCTCACTTCAGATATAGGTCCGTTAAAAGGAATATCTGAAACTGATAAGGCAGATGATGCTGCCAGAGCAGCCATTGCATCGGGCATGGTGTTTTTATCGCCGGAGATCAGTGAAATAATAACCTGTATTTCGGCATGATAATTTTCGGGGAAAAGTGGGCGCAGTGCGCGGTCAACCAGGCGTGCAATTAAAATTTCATATTCCGATGGTCTGGCTTCACGTTTAAAAAATCCTCCGGGAAACCTGCCGGTTGCAGCATATTTTTCCTGATAATCGACAGATAAAGGGAGAAAGCCCACATTCTCTTTGGGTTCTTTATTTGAAACGACAGTAGCGAGGAGCATAGTGTCTCCCATTCTTACTACTACCGATCCGTCGGCTTGTGTAGCAAGTTTGCCTGTTTCAATAATTACTTCCCTGCCATCGGCAAGGGTAAAAGATTTTGTTATACTATTTTTACTCATTTATTAATGTATTTCTGTTTATACTAAAAAAGGCAATTTTGAATTGCCTTTTTTAGTATTTGCAAATTTGTTTTTAACGGATTTAATTTATTTTCTTAATCCAAGTTTCTTTATAATTGCCCTGTATCTTTCGATGTCTTTACGTTTAAGATAATCAAGCAATTTTCTTCTCTTGCCAACCAATCTTACTAAAGATCTCTCAGTGGCAAGGTCTTTCTTGTTAATTTTAAGATGTCCGGTAAGGTGCTTGATTCTGTATGTAAACAAAGCAATTTGTCCTTCTGAAGAGCCGGTGTCAAATTCTGATTTTCCGTATTCTTTAAAAAAGTCCTTTTTCTTTTCTACTGTCAGATGCATATATACGTATTTAATATAAGTTAAATTTTTCGGGCTGCAAAGGTAGAATAATCTTTTTGAATAATCAAAATATATAAAGTTGAAATATAAAAATAACAGGAGATATACAGATTATTTTAGAACGACCATTTTAATCTCAGGTAGAAGAGTTTGCCGTAATCACCAAATTCCGTTCCCTGGTTTCCAAGGAAAATCTGGCTCATAAACAGCAGGGAGATATTGTCCGAGAGTGAAAAATCAATATTTGGTCCAAGAAATACTGATAAATCATTAGGATTAAAAATAGAAGAGATATCTGCTTTTATCAATGGTGTAACAGGATATGAAACTTGCCCGAAAAGAGAATAGCGTGCAAGGGTAAAGGTTTTAGGTGATAAATCCTGAAGGGCAAGAATTGAGGTTCCCCATCCGGCTTTGCCTGTTGTGCCATCGGTGTTGAACAGAAGTGAACCATGCACAAACAGACTGTTTTTAAAAGTATAGTTAGCTCCGGCAGAAAGAACTAAAATGCCTGTTGTATCCGCAAAATTATTTTTATCACGAAAATAGGAGGCTTCACCAGTGAACCCTGCATTTTTAATGTATCCCGACCAGCCGCCGCCTATAACAATATCGTCTTCCATCACTCCTCCCATTACCTGGAAATCATAATTCCATTTGTTGAATTTATACATAAGTGCGCTCGTGATTTTATCATAAGCGTCTGTTTTAAATGCAAATTCTATTGAGGAAGATATTCCGGTATAATATTGTACTCTGACTGCATCACAACCCGGACGTTCAACATAGTCGAAGTCATAGATCGAAAATGTATTGAAAATGTCATTTGGGTTCCATACCATATTTATTCCCCAGTTAATCCTTTGCCTTCCAACCTTAATTTCAAAATTGTCTCTAATAAATTGAATATTTGCCCTGTCAATGTTTGTATAAAAGACATAAGAAGAATCTCTTGCCAAATCCCATGTCATATCAAGTAATCCGTCATCGGTAATAAGCATATCAGTGTAATCAGGATAATATTGACTGACTAATTGCCCATAAGTAAACATATTTCGGGCGCTGGCTGATAATTTCCAGTTTTGATGAGGGTACCATTTAAAATTTAACCTGTTGTAAACAGACCCCATTGTGTACCATTGAGTATGTATATCTTCGATCCAAACGGTATTCAGATTTTGTAAGTGCCCGTTCACAGAAAATTTGGAAGGTTTATCCTGGCTGAAAGAGACTAAAACCAAGAGAGTTAAATAGATACTTATAAATATTCCTGGAATTTTCATTTTATTAAATGAGTATTATTGTGAATATGAATTGAAAAACCTTCCAGAGTCTGAATACCGATTGTTAGCGGGATGGAAGAGTTTTTTCGATGTCTTCTCATTTATTTTCATCACTAATAACCTTCCCATCATCAATTGTAATAACTCTTCTGGCTTTTTTTACCACTCTTGCATCGTGCGTGGAAAATATGAAAGTGATGTTCTCTTCTTTGTTAAGTTTTTCCATCATGTCGAGCAGGTTTTCAGTTGACTTGGAATCGAGGTTTGCAGTTGGTTCATCTGCCAGGACAAATTTTGGTTTTGAGGCTAAAGCTCGTGCCACTGCAACTCTTTGTTGTTGCCCGCCCGAAAGTTTACTGGGACGGGTATCCAAACGGTCGCCCAATCCAACTGCTTGCAATAATTCATTCACCCTTGCATTTCTTTCGTGTTTCGATCTTCCTTGCAAATGCATGATGAATTCAACGTTTTCCTTAGCTGTTAAAACAGGAATAAGGTTATATGCCTGGAAAACAAATCCAATATTGTTCAGCCTGAAATCTATCAACTTTCTTGATCTTAAATCCCATATATTAACCCCGGCTACTTTTACTTCGCCGGAAGTGGGGCGATCCAGACCGCCAAGCATATTTAAGAATGTTGTTTTCCCCGAACCCGATGGCCCTACAATTGCTGCAAATTCTCCTTCATCAAAGTCGAGGTCGATTCCGTTAACAGCTTTTACTTGTATTTCGCTGCTGTTGTAAATCTTAACGAGGTTTTTTATTTCTATTACTTTCATTTTTTTGTTGATTAATGCTATAATGATTTAATGCGTAAATGCTAAAATGCTTGAATGCAAAAATGTTAAATGCTTAAATATTATTTGTTGTATGTTGTATTTTTTGCTTTAGTAGTTATTTTTGTAATTTCATTTGCTTCTTGTGTCAAGCGACTTAATTCTTCTTTGTTATTTGATAAGTTAGCATCCTTAATTATTTCTAACCAATATTCTGATTCATCAGCTTCTTCTACTACGATGCAAATCTTACTGAAAATTCAGATTTGGACCTGGCTCGGCATGCTGCCCTGTAATTTGCCCCTGTTGAGGTTGATGATTTAATAAGTTGATAAGTAACAACAGGTGTTGCTTTTGATTCCTTTTATGAATCACAAAATGCAATAATATCTACCCCAAACTTCTTAGTACTGTTTTTTAAATTTTTAATAAATAATTCCTTTTCTGTCATAGTGTTATTTTGTTTCATGTGTGTTGTCCAATCATTTAAGCATTTACTCATTTAAGCATTTTAGCATTTACTTATTCTATACGTAACGCATCCGCCGGGTCATTCTTCAATGCCTTGTATGCGGGATAAAGCGCTGCTATGATGCCTGTTATTATTACTAATATTGCCACATTAATAATCAGGTCGGGTTGTAATTGAGTGTAAACAAACGAATCGTAACCCAATGCCTGGTAACCTTCTGACCACATTGATAAATCAATCGGATGTTTTTCTCCGATTTTTGAAACAATAGCTCCTATTATTATTCCCACAATACCGCCTACCAAAGAAAGCATCACCGATTCCAGGACGATCATAGAGAATATCCTGAATTTATTCATGCCGACTGCCATTAACATACCTATTTCTTTTGTGCGTTCCATAACAACCATTAGCATGGTATTTATAATTCCGAATAAAAGAGCAAGCAGAATAATGACGATAAAAATGTACATGTACATATCCATGACTTCTGTCAGGTAGCTCATTTCAGGGCTTAACTCTTTCCAGTTCAAAACTTCATAATCGGTGGCTAATGCACTCACTTTATCCTGAACTTCAAGAAGATTTTCATTATTATCCAAACTTATAGCAATTTCATGTCCGGCATTTTCCGGTAAACCGGATAAAACAGCCAAATCGGAATAGCGAACAAAAACATGAGTTTCGTCATACATATTGTTGTTAGTTGTATAAATACCCGCCACACGGAAAGCGCCTGAAGTGATATCATTTTCAATGTCCTGAATTGTAATAACTACTTTCGACCTGACTTTAACGTTCAGTTTTTCTGCCAGTTTTTTACCGATCACTACTGGATTTTTTTTAATACCTTTAAAATAAGCCCCGTCTATAATTTTTTCGTTGAGGTTAGTTACGGTAGGTTCCACTTCAGGGTCAACGCCTATAATTACAACGCCCGAAGCAGTTTCGGCTGAGGCAACCATTGATTGTACTACTATTCTGTTACTAACCCCTTTCACATGAGGTATTGTTTTAATTTGCCCTGCCAGGTCAGTAGCGTCAGGGATATAATTTGAGAACTCTGAAGTTTTTCTAAAATCCGGATTATGAACCTGAATACTTGAAAGTTCAGTCTTTATAACTTTATCTATCCGCTGGTTCATCATACCTTTAAAAAAGGCAGCAGACCACACACCGGCAAAAATTCCTATTGCTACTGCGGAAATTACTACAAGGCTTCGGATTTTATTCCGCCAGACGTTACGCCATGAAACTGAGAAGATCATATCGTTTGTGTTTTACTTAATTAATGCTAAAATGATTGAATGCTAAAATGCTTAAATGCTAAAATTAGTAAGTGCAAAAATGTGTGTAAATTATTTACCATATGTTGAGTTTTTAGCCTTTGTCATTATTTTTGTTATTTCATTTGCTTCTTTTGTAAGCCTCATTAATTCTTCTTTTTTATTTGATAAGTTTGCTTCCTTAATTATTTCTAACCAATATTCTGATTCATCAGCTTCTTCCACTACGATACAAATTTTGCTGAAAAATTCAGATTTGGACCTGGCTCTGCACGCCGCCCGGTAGTTTGCCCCTGTAGAACTTGATGATTTAATAAGTTGGTATGTTACTACTGGTGTGGCTTTTGAATTTTTAAGAATGTCGCATAAAGCAATTATATCCACTGCAAATTTCTTAGTTCTGTTTTTTAGATTTTTAATAAATAATTCTTTTTTAGTCATATCGTTTTTTTTATGTGTTATTTAATCATTTACGCATTTACGCATTGTTTATCTACGCTCTTAATGCTTGATTCACCTTTAAATTTAATGCTTTATAAACCGGGAAAATCCCAATAATAATAGTAATTAAAAAGACCACCAAAGCTTGGTTATAGAATACCGGCGGATTCCATGAAAAATATAAATATGGTTCTATTCCCATGTCAATCATGGTTTGAGCTGCATCGCCGGTTAGTTTAATAGGATTATTAAAGAAATAACTTATAACCGGAATACTGCCAATAATTCCTATCAACGTTCCGACAATTCCGGTTAAAATGGTTTCAATAAACAGAATTGTCCCCATTTTAAATCGTTGCATGCCGATAGCAATGGTTACACCAAGCTCCCTTATCCGTTCAGCCATCATCATTATGATTGTGCCAAAAATTCCGAAGGCGACAACCATATAGAGGATCAATTTCATAAAGACACCACCTGCCCGGTCAGCCTCGATCATTTGTACAAGTTCCGGTTGTAATTCATCCCACGACATTACCATTAATGGGGACTTAATCTTTGACTTCAAATGCCGCATTGCCTTTGGCAGATCATAATGATCTTCGACCATTATAACAAGGGAAGTAATCATATTATCAGCTCCGAAGTAGTTTTGGCAAGTTGCCAGATCCATATAAACTAATTGTTTGTTTAACTCCGGCATTGGGAAATTTAATATGCCCCGTATTGGAAATAAATCAGCAGATGTAACACCATGATATCCCTGTCCATATAATATTAATGTATCACCGACTTTAACTTTTAAATAATTAGCTAAATCTATTGCAATAAGAACTCCTTTATCACCTTGCTCCAAATATTGCCCGGTCTCAACCCATTTTTTCACATCTGTAACTTTATTTTCTTTTTCAGGGTCAATCCCGATTATCATAGCACCTTTAGTTAATTCTTCTGAAGAAGCCAGGGCGAAATATTCCAGGCGGGGAGCAATATTAGTTACCTGGGGAGTTTCTTTTGCAATATTATAAATAGAGTCAGTTAGTTCGAAAGTGTTGTTTATGGTTTTATTTTCGTGGTAGGCTTCAGTAAAAACCTGTGCATATCCCGAATAGAATTTAACCACATTGTCGATCATGGCATCGTACGAACCATGTTGCATAGAAGTCATTAGTGTTGATAGTATCACACCAAAAAAAACCGAAGCCATTGTAATAATACTACGTCTTGAGTTCCGCCATAAGTTCCTCCATGCTATATTAAAATTATTCATAGTTCATTTATTTGCCTGTCATTGAAAACCTTTTTAAATTTAATTTTTCCATTGTAAATATCTTAGTGATTCCTTTGTCCCGAAAGCTTTCGGGATTGTGCCCTGGTGGCTAAATAATTTTGTTTGACTAACTTCAATCCTCAACATTTATGTAAGAGGAACTGATAAAACAAATCTGATTAAGTATGAACTCATATATAATTACCTTTCTCATTATGCTCGTAAGGCATTTGCAGTTTTAAGTTTATAAATATACCAGACCGGATAAATTGTAATAACCGCAAACAAAATAAATACGGTTATAGCCGGATTTACAAAAATATCGGGATGAATACTGAATTTTAGTACAGGCTCAAATCCCATTTGTTCGTAGGTTTTCGCCACTTCTCCACCAACATGGATCGGGTTTAAATAAAAATAAAGTACCAGCGGCAGACTCCCCAGAAAACCAACAACAATACCTAATATGCTGATAAAAAAAGATTCTATTGCTATTATCCGGATAACTCTTAATTTTTTAACACCCAGGGCAATCATAATACCTAACTCCCTTTTTCTTTCTGCCATTAGCATAATAATAGTTCCCCAGATACCAAAACCAATAACCATGAATAATATTCCTTTGATTATTTTACTACTTGCCAGTTTTCCTTTAATAAGATTGTCTAACTCTTTTTGTATCTCGTTCCATGCGTAAATTTTAAGATCTTCATGTAATTGAGGTCGAAGCTCGTTTAAAGCAGACTGCACTATATCAACATTTTTTACCATTAAAATCATTGAAGTGGAGCGACCCGGAATAGAATACAACTCACGGCAATTGTTTATTTCCATATAAACAATTTGTTTATTCATTTCAGCCAGCGGAAAGTCAAGTATTCCAATAACCGGGTACATACCTGCTGCGGTTACACCATGGTACCCTTGACCTAATAAAATTAATGTATCCTTAACTTCAATATGCAGATTGGCAGCCAGTTCTTTACCTATTAAAACACCATTTGAACCGGAGGAGAAGAAAGTCCCCTTTTTTATCCATTTAGAAATTCCTGAGATATTTTCTTCCTGTTCAGGGATTATACCAAAAACCATAGTGCCATAACTCTTTTCACCTGTTGATGCCAGGGCAAAGGATTCAACCCTCTGGGTAAATTCAGTAATTAATTTATTGTCTTCAATTAGTTTGTTAAGTTCGGCGTTATCTTCAAAGCTATTGTTCAGGCTGCGATTTTCTTTAAATTCTTTATGCTGTATCTGTATATACCCCGAATAAAACCTGACCATATTCTCTACCATGTTTTCAAATGACCCTTTTTGAAGTGAAGACATAAAAACAGCAAAGAAAACCCCGAAAAATATGGAACCAACGGTAATTATCGTTCTCCGTTTGTTTCTCCATAAATTCCGCCATGCTAATTTGAAGTAGGTTTTCATTTCTGTTGATTGTAGAATTTTTGTAGCGTCATGCCGCGGCATGACGCTACAAAAATTTATCTAACTCGTTTCATATTTTGCTGAGTAAAAAAGCTATCATCAATAGGTTTATTAAACTCCATGCTGTCGAATTCCAGAACAGTTTTTTTGCCTTCTTCATCAGCCGGTATGATTTCCATTCGGCTCGGTAATTTTCTGTCGCCAAACTTTTTTATTTCATAAGCATTTTCAATATTCACAAGAAATTCATCTTCGTCATAATACTCCGATTTCCATAAATTAAATCCGTCTTTTGTGATCCACGAAATTATCTTGCCCCAGACAACCGGTGCATCCGGGTAAGGTATCAGTTCAATTTTATAACACTCCTGATCCCTGATGGTTTCTTCACCAATAAGAGTGTGTTCATAATCTTTAACAATGGATGATTGTTTAACAAGGTCATCATTTGTAAAATCCGAACCCATCCACGATTGCATCATCATTGAAGGCGGGATCTTGATCATCCGTTCGATTGACGGAACCCAGTTCCACATCTCTTTTTTTCTTTTCAGGAATACCTGCCCCTTTTCTTTCGCAGGGGCTGTAATATAGATCAGGAAGTAATCATTTCCCTTCGACCAACTTTTCATCGAGACGGTGCGTTCCCATCCTGGTCTGACAATCGTCATCGACATCTCGCCCTGACTTGTTTCGCCGCGGCTTTTAATATCGGCTTTAACTACTATTTCTTTTGCTGTTAATGTTCCGGTTTGAGCATAGCTAAACATTGTGTTTATTAAAAACAATAACAGACACAAATAACTGATTATTTTTATATTTTTCATTTTTATTAAGTTTTATTTATCGTATATCTCTATTATTCTTTTTTCAAGTTTTTCTAAAGGAAAGTATTCCGGAGCATAAACATATTTCTGGATTATTCCAGCTATTAAACCGCTAAAAACCCCCATTTCAAGTGCCGGGTCTTCATATCCTCTTTTTTCAAAATAATTCAACATCATACTTGCTAACGGTTTTTTAAGTTCTGAAATATGTGGTTCAATAAGTTTCATTACAGGCGGCTGAACCATTAAAGCAAAATATAACTTCCAGTATTTTTGATTCTTTCGTACACTTTCAAAGGTGAGATGAATATAATTTATTAATTCATGATGTTCTAATATTCCATCATGATCAGGATCCAAATTATCTAACATTTCATCAATTCCTTTATATATTATTGTTTTAATAAGTTCATCTTTGCTTTCAAAATAATTATACATTAAACCTTTTGATATTCCTGCTTCTTTTGCAATTTGATTTATTGATACCTGATGAAAACCATGTTCGGAAAAAAGCTCCAATGCAACATCCATTATTTGCTTTTTCCTGGATTCGCGGATTTCTTCAAATTGCTCTGTTGTACGTGGTGACATTTATTATAGTGTTAAAGTGTTTGTGTGTTCAGGTGTTGTAAAATATCAAATAATAATTCAACAATTCAATAATTCAGTAATTCAGTAATTATTATGACTGAACGGTCGGTCAAAGATAATATAATTAAAATAGGTTTGTCAAGTTTTTTTTGATTTATTTTTTTGACACAGAGATTTGATATCAATATTTCGTATATTTGCGCCACGTAAAAATGCGTGGCGTATATTTGCGTGGCATAATTATGCGCAATAAACAATTTATAACTGACGGGTATTCTGTTTGGTTATATTCTCCGAGAAGGTATGGCAAATCGTCTTTGATTCATAAGGTTTTTAATGAACTCACTAACATTAAGTTGATTTATTTCGATCTTTATAATGTTTTTTCAACAGATAATTTTTGCCGAAAATATTCAAAATTGCTTGCAAAGGAGAAACTACAACCAATATGTATTGCTTTTGACGAATTTCAGGAAATTGAAAGAATTGACCCCTTTATGATAAATTGGATGCGTTCTGTATTTCAGACACAGGAAAATGTGTCATATATCTTTCTTGGAAGTAAACAATCGCTAATGAGAAATATATTTTCTTCAGTTAATTCACCTTTTTATGAGTTTGCAGTTAAAATGGATATCAAACCAATATCATACAACGACCTTTTTGAGTTTATAAAATCGAAATTCGGGCAACAGAAAATGCCAATATTAGATAAGAATATCGACGATATACTTCAGGTTTCGGAATGTCACCCTCATTTTACCCAGTATTTTGCCTCGGTTGTATTTGATATGATTAGAAGCGGCGAAAATCAGGATGTTGACAATTTTAAGAATATGTGGCTTAATAAAATAATTGATAGCCAGTCGGTGATATTCCAACATATTTTTGACCAATTAAAAAATAATCAAAGAAGGATTTTATCACTTATAGCAATACCGGATGATAGGGCTGAACTTTTTTCCGAAGAAACAAGGAATAAATACCAACTTCCTGCAAGTTCTTCTATTAATACTATTTTGAAAGCACTAATGAAAAAAGACTTAATACACAAAGCGGATAATTTGTATAAAGTCGACAACCCGGTTTTTAAAGCATGGTTGAGGCAAATTAGCAAATAATCAATTCTTTCAAAAAGGATTGAGGTATATCCCTGCCTGTGCAGGCAGGTTCTACTAAGTTTAAATTTACTCCGAAAGCTTTCGGAGTAAATTACAGTCTCTAATTATTATGCGGGACAGGGATTAACAGAATATGAATTCGACCATGTTTTTGTTGGACGTTACGATGATGAACCTAAAATCAACCATGATGAGGTTAACGACTGGAAATTCGTTTCAATGGAACAAATAAAAAAAGATATTAACCGATCATCTGAACGATATAGTGTATGGTTCAGGATAGCTATTGCTTTGAGTAACCTCTAAGCGGTTCAAAACCGCTAAGAGGTTAGTTTGGAGGTTGCCTGAAATTAAATCTCCTCCGTTAATTCCAAAAACCGTTTGTACGGGATGGCAGCGAGACTTTCTGCATGAAAAGCCCCGTTAGCCTGGCTTATGATAGAAACCTTAGCCGCGGTTTCAGCATCCGGCGCTTCATAGATATCAATAAAGTCGTATTGACCTAAAATTGCATAATGCGCAATGAATTTTACATCCGGGCATTTTTCTTTTACCTGTTCGAACCAGTTATGTCCCAGTTTTTCACGGTCTTTCATTTGTCTCGAAACTTCGGGAGACAGCTTTGTAAGTAAAATGTATGTTTGCATAATGATAAATTTTTATTATATTATTTGAAATTGACATTAAAAAAAAGTTGTCGCAATATAAGAAAAAAATAAAAAAATACAAAGCATTCAGGTAAAAAAAAAGCTTCCCTTATTGAGAAGCTTCGCAAAATGAATTCAAAAATCATTTATATCTTCTTTACTTCATTAGCTTTTTTTCCGCGTTTATCTTCGATTACTTCAAAAGATACTTTATCTTCTGGATTCACTTTATCAATAAGGCCGGACACATGTACAAAGATTTCTTCATTTGTGTCATCATCAAGGATAAAACCGTAGCCTTTTTGTTCTAAAAAAAATTTAACTGTACCGGTTGGCATAATAAAACAAAATTTAAATTTAAAAATAAAAAATTAGTAATTTGCAAATGTAATATAAAAAATTGTAATAAGCATCAAATTATTTTCCGGGACATTGAGCAATAATACTATCTTTAATATTTTGCCCGCCATACGCTTTGTCAAAGGCATTGGAAAATTTTTGAGCCAGCTTTATAGCTGTCTCATTATAAGCGTCTTTATCAGCCCAGGTATTTTTTGCGAACAGCATCTCAGGAGGAACGCCCTGACAAGCTTTCGGAACACTCAGGTGAAAGAGTTTGTCAAATTCGTATTCTACATTTTCGAGGTCGCCGTTAAGAGCGGCATTAACCATTTTCCTGGTCAGGTCAATATCAATCCTGCTGCCTATGCCATAAGGGCCTCCGCTCCATCCTGTATTAATAAGAAATACTTTAGTACTATATTTTTTCATCTTTTCTCCAAGCATAGAAGCATAAACATCCGGTTTGCCCGGCATAAACGGCTGACCAAAGAACCTGGAGAAAGTTGCCTGAGGTTCGGTAACACCGGTTTCGGTTCCAGCCAGTTTACTGGTATATCCCATCATGAACCAAAGCATTGCCTGGTCGGGACTCAATTGTGAAACCGGCGGAAGAACTCCATACGCATCGGCTGTCAGGAATAAAATAGTTTTTGGGTGCCCTGCTGTTGAAAATTTTTTAATATTCCTCAGATATCTCAATGGATAAGATGCTCTTGAATTAGGAGTAAACCTGTCATCAAAATAATCTAACACACCATCAGGATATATCATAGCATTTTCGATGATGGCACCATGATTAAGGTAATTATCCTTGTGCATAACGGCATCATAGATATCTTTTTCTTTTATGGGATGAATGTTAATCATTTTAGCATAGCAGCCATTTTCAAAATTGGCTATTCCAACATTGCTCCAGCCGTGTTCATCATCTCCGAGAAGCGCCCTGGTTGGATCGGCAGAGAGCGAAGTTTTACCCGTTCCCGAAAGTCCCAACAATAAAGCAGATTCTCCATTGTCTCCTTCATTGGCTGAACAATGCAACGGCAGAATGCCTTCCAATGGAAGGTAATAATTCATAACGGTGAAAATCAATTTTTTAACACTTCCGCCATAAGCCGAACCGACAATAACGCCAATACGTCTGTCAAAGTCCATTGCAACAATCATGTCAGAGGTTTTTCCATTCGGCAGCTTTCTCAACCTTCCATTATATTTTTCAGCATTGAGCTTGTTATAGGGAAGATGTAACAGAAAAAAATCTTTCCCATAGAAACGGCTTTTTTCAATATCCTGTGGAACCGGTCTGAACATATTATCAGAAAATAGTGCACCCAGGGCGTGAGAGCTTACAAGTTTAACGGGGAGAGCATAATCAACATCAGCGCCAACAACTCTGTCGGTTACATACATTTTATCCCTCTGCGCCATGTATTCCAGGGCTTCTTCGAAAGCAATGTTGAATGTTTCTTCATCAATGGAAATATTGTTTGGTGAAGTCCAGTCAATATTGGCTTCACTTTCGGAGCGTTTAACTATTACCGTATCCTTAGGGCTTCTGCCTGTTGATTCTACCGGAGTCCAATTTGCAAGTGCGCCGCTTTCAGCGATCATCGCTTCTTTATTGTCAACAGCTTCACGGATCATTTCTGACCTTTGGATATTTTCAAATATATTTTTATGTGCTTTTACTGCTTCAAGTAATTTTGATTTTAAATCCATAGTGATATTTGTATATGTTTGATTTTATATATTCACAATTTTGAAAAAAAAGCAAAAGTAGTAAAAATCAAAAAATTGCATTGATTTTTTTGAAATTTAGAATGAATAAAAAAAAAGCTTTTTAATAATAATATTTGATTGTTAAAACATTTTTGTAAAAATAAAAAAAATAATTTATATAAAAACTTGCATATGAAAATTATTAATACTATTTTAGCTGAATTGAATATACTGGATGTATAAACATTTATTACAACCTGATATTCATCTGACCAAAATATCAATAAATTAATTAATTTAAACAAAAACGGAGGTTTATTATGAAAAAAATTACTTTACACCCGAAAAGAAAAACTTTATATTTTATTGTGGTGCTTTCTGCAGTTTTTTGTTTTTCTTTTAACGGCTTTTCACAAAATGAAACAATTACTCAAAATGCAACATGTAATTGTAAAGACAATTCTCATACTAATTTGTCTAAGTATGAAATTCAAGAATTGAAAACTACTCTATTTCCAAAGATTGTTAAAAGTAACCTTGTACAACCTGACAATTGGACGAATAATTTTGATTTTAAGAATAGTAAGACTTATTTGGATAATAAAGGAACTGATTTTTGGCTATGTATGCCTCAAAACCATGAATCGTATCCTTATTTATATTTAGATATAACAAGCGATGAAACTGCTAATGGCACAATAGAAATTCCCGGGGTAAGTTTTGTTGAATCATTTATTTCAACACCAGGTGATATTATAAGAATCACCCTTCCTGTTTCCTGCATGTTAACAGGTAGTGAGACTATTCAAAATTTTGGAATTCATGTTACAAGTGATGAAGAGGTTACCGTATATGGACTAAATTTATATCAATATACAAGTGATGCATATTTGGCTTTACCGGTTGATATACTCTCAACGAATTATTTAATAATGTCATATCCAAAAACTTCAAGAGGTTCCTGGGGTAAATCGCAGTTTGCCGTTGTAAGTCCTTATGATAACAATATAATAACTATTACAGTCTCGGATTATACATCTTCCGGCCACCTGCCCGGTGATGTTTTTCAGGTTACTTTGAATCAAGGTGAAACATATCAGGTGCAGGGCACTACAATTGAAGGAAATGATTTAACAGGAACAATTATTCAATCAACTTTACCGGTTGCTGTTTTTGGAGGAAATAAATGTGCAGATATCCCCTGGGATGCAAATGTTGGATATTGTGATTTTATTGTTGAACAAATACCATCCATATCTACCTGGGGTACTTCGTTTATCACATACCCTTTAGAGTTTCGTCAAAACGGTGATTTGTTTCGGATACTCGCCTCCCAGGATAATACAGAGTTATCAGTTGATGGAGTCGTTGTCGCCACTTTAAATTTTGGCGATTTTTATGAGGATATTTTTGAAGAGCCAAAATTAATTGAAACCACTCAACCTGCTTTGCTTGTTCAATATTCGATGAGTAATGAATGGGATCCGGAAAATAATGGGGATCCTTTTATGATGATAATCCCTCCGTATGATCAGTTTTTAGCTAACTATACTTTCGCAACTCCGAGTTCCGGATTTATTTTGAATTATTCTAACATTACATTAGGTACAGTGGGGGTTAACAGCCAATATTTAGATGGTAATTTATTAGACCCAGCCCTATTCGTTCAAATTGGAACATCAGATTTTTCCGGCTTAGGTACTGAAATTATAATAGGCTCACATACTGCTTATAATGAGACTACACCATTTGGTCTTTATACTTATGGATTTAACCAGGATGATTCTTATGGTTATCCCGGTGGATTGTCCCTCCAATTTATTAACCCGGGCAGTGCTCCGGAAATAGAAAGAACCCCTGAGACCGTTCAATTGTCTTATACTTCTCAACCTGCTGATGTTAGTATTCCGATAAGTGCAATTATTACCGACCCTGAAGAACCTTTCGTTCAACAGGCGGTTCTTTATTATCGTACTATAGGTGAAACAAGTTTTTTGAATGTTATAATGAGTGATCTTGGAAGTGATATTTATTCCGCTGATATAGAGGCAACAGTTGTTGTAGAACCAGGTGTGGAGTATTACATTAGTGCAACAGATGGTCAGTATGTTGTAACAGATCCTTCAATAAATCCTCAGAATGAGCCTTATTCAATAGCGGTTTTCCCAAATGAAGTACCACAAATTATTCATACTCCGGTTACATATTCACCTTTAAATCAAGATATACTTATTTCTGCCGAAATTACTGATCAAACAAATTATGTTGAATATGCTGCTGTAAAATATAGAGAACCAGGTGGTAACCCGGTATATACAGTTATTGATATGACTACTGTTAAAGCAGATCAATATGAGGCAGTAATACCTGCAAGTGTTGTAAATAAAAGTGGAGTAGAATATTATATATACGCAGAGGATGATTATGGAACAGTTGGTTTAAATGGTACTCCTGACGACCCACATTTTATATCCACGCCTCAATCTATCGATAATAATACTCTGATCAGCAGTTTAAATATATTTCCAAATCCTTACAATCCAAATAATAGTAGTTTAAAAATTAATTATACATTAGCTCAAGATGCTTTGGTTTCGGCGAAAATTTATGGAATACAAGGTGCAATTATTACAACAATCTTTTCTAATGTAAAACAAGCTCCTGGAGTTGTACATAAAATTGAATGGAATGGAAGAAACTCCAATAATGAGATTGTTGATAACGGAGTGTATATTTATGTGATAGAAATAAATAATAATGAGAAATATGTTGGCAAAATATCCATTGTCAGGTAAACTATTTGAAGCTAATTCATAAAAAAAAGAGCAGTCTGAGATCAGACTGCTCTTTGTATTTATAAAGAATCCGTTTGTTAATTCTTACCTTTCTTCTGCTTTTTAGCTTGCTTTTTGACTTTCTTTTCCGCCTTTTCTCTTATTACAGCTTGCGCTGCTGCAAGTCGTGCAATCGGAACCCTGTACGGAGAACAGCTTACATAATCCAATCCAACCCTGTGGCAGAACTCCACTGATGAAGGTTCGCCGCCATGCTCACCACAAATTCCCAACTTGATATTTTTCCTGGTTTTCTTTCCCTTTTTGCATGCCATTTCAACAAGTTGTCCCACTCCTGTTTGATCCAACACCTGGAACGGGTCAATATTCAGGATTTTTTTATCAAGATAAACAGGCAGGAATTTACCAATATCATCTCTCGAATAACCGAATGTCATTTGTGTAAGGTCATTGGTTCCGAATGAGAAGAATTCGGCTGATTGAGCAATTTCATCTGCAGTTAATGCAGCCCTTGGCACCTCTATCATAGTTCCAACCAGATAATCAATCCTGTCGCCTCTTTCTTTAAAAACTTTTTCAGCAGTGCTTCTTACTATGTCTTCCTGCATCTTCATTTCGGAGAGCGTACCTGTAAGTGGTATCATAATTTCAGGAATTGCATTGATTCCCTTAGCTTTTAGATTGAGCGCCGCTTCAATTATAGCCCGGCTTTGCATTTCAGAAATCTCAGGATACGTGTTTCCCAGACGACAGCCTCTGTGTCCCAGCATCGGGTTAACTTCCGATAATTCTTCTACTTTGGCTTTAACTTCTTTTAAAGAAATGCCCATCAGGTCTGCCATTTCCTGTTGTTCCTTTTCTTCGTGAGGAACAAACTCATGAAGTGGAGGATCGAGCAAGCGTATGGTTACAGGCAGATCGTGCATTGCTTCAAAGATGCCTTCAAAGTCTGCTCTCTGGATTGGCAGGAGTTTATCCAATGCTTTTCTGCGTCCCTCTTCGTCTTCAGCAAGTATCATTTCACGCATCGCCTGTATCTTGCCTTCACCGAAGAACATGTGTTCGGTACGGCAAAGACCAATACCTTTTGCGCCAAAATCACGGGCAACTTTAGCATCATAAGGTGTATCGGCATTGGCTCTTACATACATTTTTGTAATTCCTTCAGCCAGTTTCATCAATTCGCCAAAGTCGCCGCCCATTTTAGGTTCTTTGGTTTTAATCTTACCTTCAAAAACTTCTCCGGTTGAGCCGTTCAAAGAAAGCCAATCACCTTCTTTTAAGGTGTTTCCATCACAGGTTAAAGTTCTTTGTTTATAATCTATTTTAATTGAAGCGGCACCGGACACACAGCATTTGCCCATACCGCGTGCAACTACAGCAGCATGAGATGTCATACCACCTCTGGCGGTAAGGATACCCTGGGCAACATTCATCCCTTTTAAATCCTCCGGCGAAGTCTCTATCCTGACAAGGATCACCTTTTTATTTTTATCAGCCCATTCTTCTGCTTCGTCGGCATGAAACACGATTTGTCCTGTAGCAGCTCCCGGTGAAGCAGGCAAACCTTTTGCTACAACATTTCCACTGTCTAAAGCATCTTGATCAAATACAGGATGAAGCAATTCATCAAGTCTATTCGGTTCAACACGCATTAAGGCTGTCTTTTTATTTATCATACCTTCTTTGAGCATATCCATTGCAATTTTTATCATGGCTGCTCCTGTCCTCTTTCCATTCCTGGTTTGCAATAACCATAATTTATTATTCTGAATAGTAAACTCAAGGTCTTGTATATCTTTATAATGATCTTCGAGCTTTTGCTGTATTTCATCGAGTTCTTTATAAACTTCCGGCATTACTTCTTCGAGTGATGGAAACTTTTCTTTTCTTTCTTCCTCCGAAACTTTTGCAAGCTCAGCCCATCTTTCGGAGCCGATCTTTGTTATTTGCTGTGGAGTGCGAATTCCGGCAACAACATCTTCACCCTGGGCATTGATTAAATATTCACCGTTAAAAATATCTTCTCCTGTTGCAGCATCTCTTGTAAATGCAACACCTGTACCCGAATCTTCGCCCATATTTCCGAATACCATAGCCTGAACGTTAATGGCTGTTCCCCATTCATCAGGAATTCCATTAAGTTTTCTGTAATAAATTGCACGGTCGTTCATCCAGCTTCCAAAAACAGCCATTATTGAGCCCCAGAGTTGTTCCCACGGATCATTAGGAAAATCTTTTCCTGTTTTTTCTTTTACGGCTGTTTTAAATCTTTTAACTAATTCCTTAAGATCGTCAGTACTTAGCTTGGTATCAAGTTCAACACCTTTTTCTTCTTTCATCATATCAATAATCTCTTCAAACGGATCAATATCTTCTTTTGATTCCGGTTTCATTTCGAGCACAACATCGCCATACATCTGAACAAACCTTCTGTATGAATCCCATGCAAACCTTTCATTGCCTGATTTTTTAGCGATGCTTTCAACAGTCTTATCATTAAGTCCGAGGTTCAAAACCGTGTCCATCATACCCGGCATAGAAGCCCTGGATCCTGAACGTACCGAAAGCAAACACGGGTTTTCATTATCGTTAAATTTAGTACCCATGATATTTTCAATATTCCTAACAGCTTCTTCAACTTCCGGTTTTATCAACTCAACCACTCTATCTTTTCCTTCCTGGTAATATAATGTACAAACCTCTGTTGTAATGGTAAATCCCGGAGGAACAGGTATTCCTATTAAATTCATTTCTGCAAGGTTGGCGCCTTTTCCGCCAAGTAAATTTTTCATAGAAGCATTACCTTCAGCTTTTTTATTTCCAAATGTATAAACGTGTTTGTTTTTTAATTTTGACATGATTAAAGTATTTTAATGCTTATTTATTGATTGTCCGAACTTTATTTTTTTTGAAAATTGAGGGTGCAATATTACGAAAAAAAATTATCGGATATGGACTTTCAAATTAAGTCTTGAATCGGTTTTTTAAAATAATTTTTATAATTAATTTGTGTATAAATAAAAAAACTCTATTTTTGCACTCCAAAAAAATAAAGTACGATGAAAAGGACATTTCAACCATCACGCAGAAAAAGAGCTAATAAGCATGGTTTTAGGGCAAGAATGGCTACTAAGAACGGGCGTAAAATACTTGCAAGAAGAAGAGCAAAAGGACGTAAGAAATTATCAGTATCTGACGAAAAGCTTGATAAGAGATAAACAGAAATTAAAAATCTCTTTAAGAGAATATGAAAAGGGGATAATGTAATGTTATCTCCTTTTTTCGTTTGTATTAAATTATTTTCTATGAATTTTAGTTAATTTTGTCGTAAAATAAGTAATATGGGATTAACAAAAATAAATGCAATTACTTAAAACCATCCTCATAATAATTATTGTTTTTTACCTTTTCAGGTTGATTGCAAGGTACATTTTTCCTTTATGGGCTAAATATTTTATCAGGAAAACCCAGCAGAAAATGGAAAAAGAATATCAGGAAAAAAATAAAAAGGAGGGGGAAATAAGTATTGATTATGCACCGGGAAAAAACAGTATAACCGATGATATTGGAGAGTATATAGATTTTAAAGAAATAAAAAATGAAAACAAAAAAAATGGGGAAAATGAGTAATATATCTTTTAAAAGAATTGCACCCTACATTATTGCTGTGATTTTATTTGTCATTATCTCTCTGGCATACCTCAATCCATTGCTTGAAGGTAAAAAATTAAGACAGGGTGATATAACCCGTTTTAAAGGCATGTCGAAGGAAGTTGTGGATTTCAGGGAAAAATCGGGAGAAGAAGCTTTATGGACAAACTCCATGTTCGGAGGAATGCCTGCATACCAGATATCGGTTGATTATAAAGGCAATCTGGTAAAATATTTCGATAAAATATTTCGTCTCGGATTACCTCATCCTGCCGGTTTGGTTTTCCTTTACATGCTTGGATTCTATATTCTGTTATTGGTTCTTAGAATTGATCCGTGGTTGAGCATTGCCGGAGCAATTGCGTTTGGGTTCTCCTCATATTTTTTCATTATCCTTGAAGCAGGGCATAACTCAAAAGCACATGCTATAGGATATATGGCTCCGGTACTTGCCGGAGTAATTCTGACATACAGGGGGAAATATATTTGGGGTGGTATTCTTACACTGCTTTTCCTTGCTCTTGAAATACGGGCAGGGCATCCGCAAATCTCATATTATCTTTTTCTTATACTTCTTATTTTTGGAATAGCAGAACTAATTAATGCCATAAAATTAAAAAACTATCTGCCATTTATTAAATCTACGGCTGTTGTCCTAATCGCAGCCATAATAGCTGTGTTAACTCATATCACAAGTTTATGGGCGACTTATGAATATGGGAAATATACAATCCGTGGAAAAACAGAATTATCGACTGAACAGGAAAACAGGACATCGGGGTTGGATAAAGATTATGTTACTCAATGGAGTTATGGGAAAGGAGAAACTTTCTCTTTAATGATCCCTAATATTAAAGGAGGTGCCACAGGTGTTATAGGAGATAATGAATATGCCCTAAAAAATGTTGATAATCAATATAAACAACATGTAGCAGGTAATAATCAGTACTGGGGTAACCAGCCTTTTACTTCCGGACCTGTGTATGCAGGCTCTTTAATTATTTTCCTGTTTATTTACGGGTTATTCATAATTAAAGGAAGAATGAAATGGTGGCTGCTTGCTGCGACCGCACTGTCAATTATGCTGGCCTGGGGTAAGAATTTTATGCCATTGACCGACTTTTTCCTGGATTATGTTCCGGTTTATAACAAATTCAGGGCTGTTTCAATGACACTGGTCATTGCTGAATTAACAATCCCGTTATTGGCATTCATTGCATTGAACCAAATTCTTACAGATCCATCAAATATTAAGAAAAAAGTAAATATTTTTCAATTCCGGATTAATCCGCTTTATCTCTCATTCATAATAACTGCCGGCATTTCATTATTATTTGCTTTATTACCGAACACTTTTTTTAATTTTCTCAGCGACCAGGAAGTACAATCAATTGCACAACAAAAAAGCACAAACCCGAAATATGCCTCTCAAATAACAGATTTTTATTTTAATGTTGAAATAGCACGTGCAGCGATTTTAAAAGCAGATGCCTTCAGGTCGTTTATATTTATATTGATTGGAGGAATTGTTCTTTGGGCTTTTTCAAACGGCAAACTGAAAAAAAGTTATACATACATAATTGTTATAGCTTTGATTTTAGTGGATATGTGGGCGATTGATAAAAGATATTTGAATAATGATAATTTTGTCAGAAAATCAAAAACTGAAAAGCCCTATCATAAAACTGCCGCTGATGAATTTATTTTAAAAGATGTTGACCCTAACTTCAGGGTTCTCAATCTCACAGTTGATCCTTTTGCTGATGCAAGCACATCATATTTTCATAAATCCATTGGTGGTTATCATGGCGCTAAACTCAGGAGATACCAGGAACTTTATGATCATCAGATCAAAGGGAAATTTAATATGAATGTGCTGAATATGTTGAACGCAAAATATTTTATTCAACCGGATGAAAACGGGAAACCATCTGTTATGCCAAATTTCCAGGCACTTGAGAATGCATGGTTTGTTGAAGAAATAAAATTTGTTAAGGATGCAGATGAAGAACTTGAAACTTTGAGTGATTTTGACCCTGAAAAAACCGCCGTTATCGATGAAAGGTTTAACAAATACCTTGAGGGATTTTCACCTGTTTTTGATTCAACTGCTTTTATAAAATTAATAGAATACAAGCCGAATCATCTGAAATACCAGGTTAATACCCATAAAGACCAATTAGCAGTATTTTCAGAAATATATTATGAAAAAGGATGGAATGCTTATATTGACGGCAAAATAACTCCTCATTTCAGGGCGGATTATGTGTTACGCTCTATGATTGTTCCGGCAGGCAAACATCTAATTGAATTCAAATTTGAACCGGAAGTTTACAGGATTGGGGAGAAGATTTCGTTTGCATCGTCTCTGTTACTAATACTTTTAGTAATTGGATATGGTATTTTTGAGATAAGAAATTATTTCAGAAAATCAAAATGAAAAAAGTCCTCATCATAACCTATTACTGGCCTCCAAGTGGTGGAGCCGGCGTACAGCGCTGGTTAAAATTTGTGAAGTATTTAAGGGAATATGAGTGGGAACCTGTTGTATATACACCTGAAAACCCTGAAGTTCCTGCATTTGATATTTCTCTCGAAAAAGATATTCCTGAGAATCTTACTGTATTAAAGACAAAAATCAGGGAACCATATTCTGCATATAAACGATTTGTCGGGAGAAAAAAAGATGATAAAATCAAAGCAGGATTTTTATCTGAAAAAAAGAATCCATCGCTATTGGAAAAAATATCCGTTTGGATCAGGGGGAACTTGTTTATTCCCGATGCAAGGAAATTCTGGATCAAGCCATCAATAAAATACTTAAATGATTATTTAAAAAATAATCATGTTGATGTCCTTGTTTCTACTGGTCCGCCACACAGCATGCATCTTATTGCTTTGGGATTGAAAAAAAAACTGGATATTCCCTGGCTTGCCGACTTTCGTGATCCGTGGACAAATATTGATTTTTATCATGACCTGATGCTTTCAAAAAATGCAGATAAAAAACATCGCAAACTTGAACATGAAGTATTAAGTGTTGCGGATAGTATTACGGTAATAAGCCCTTCGATGGCTAATGATTTTAACAGGCTTTACCAAAGGAACTACTCTGTTATTACAAATGGTTTTGATAAAAGCGACACAGGACAAAATGAATTAGAACTTGATATGAAATTTTCAATATCGCATATTGGTTCTATGGTTAAGACACGCAATCCCGAAATCCTCTGGCAAGCATTGCACGAAATAATTATTGAAAATCGGGATTTCAAAAAAGACCTTGAAATTAAATTAATCGGACAGGTTGACTATTCCGTTGACCAATCGATGAATAAGTTTAAGATTGATCAATTCGTAAGAAAAACTGACTACCTTCCACATGATGAGGTCGTAAAAATTCAGCGAAAATCACAACTATTATTACTGCTAATAAATGATACGCCCAATTCTAAGATGGTTTTAACCGGAAAATTGTTTGAGTACCTGAATTCAGGCAGACCGATTTTATGTATCGGACCTAAAGATGGTGATGCGGCGAGGATAATAAAAGAAAGCAAAACCGGGATAGTCGTCGATTTTAATGAAAAAGCAAAAATAAAATCTGAAATATTGACCTTTTATAAGAATTTCTTATCAAATAAATTTGATAAGAAATATAAAGCAAAAAACATAAATAAATATTCAAGAAAAGAACTGACAGGAGATTTAGCATCACTACTTAATGAAATAACATTGAACAAAAAAAGTTAAACCAACAAAAAAACATCCAAAGCTTTGATAAACTTAATTCTTATAAGTTATCCACTTCCATAATTCTTTGTAATTGATTTTTTTGCCGTACATCAAAATTCCTGTCCGGTATATTTTACCAGCCAGCCAGGTTGCACCAAGAAATCCAAGAATCATTAAAACAATAGAAAGGTATAAATCGGTATAAGGCACTCCAAATGGTATCCTTATCATCATAATTACAGGCGATGTAAGTGGAAATATCGAAAGCCAGAATGCGGCAGGTCCATCAGGGTTATTCATTATAAATTGAGACAATACTATTGATAAAATTAACGGGACCGTTATTGGTAACATAAATTGCTGGGTATCGGTTTCACTATCTACAGCAGAACCGATTGCGGCAAACAGAGCGCCATATAAAAAATAACCTCCGATAAAAAAGAACAGGAAAGAAAGGATAACAACTTCAAAATTTATTGACTGGATGGATTCAAAAATAGAAATTACCGATTCATTAATATCTCCTCCTTCCAGAGTGTTTTGGATATTTTCAGAAGGAATTTCACCTCCATTGACGTTGACACCAACAGGAAGCATCTCGTTGTGAATTTTTAATTGCGAAGACTGATATGACGATATTTCATCTGAAAAAAATGACATAAATGTTGAAACAATTATTAAAGTAAAAATCACCCAGAGTGCAAATTGTGTAAGTCCGACCATAGCCACACCAACGATCTTACCCATCATCAACTGAAAAGGTTTTACAGAAGAAACGATAACTTCGACAATCCTGTTTGTTTTTTCCTCGATAACACCCCTCATAACCAGAGCACCATACATAAAAATAAAAATGTAAATCAGAATACCGCAAATAAAACCAACAGCCATACTTAATTCAGTAGAGCTTTTCTCTTCCTCGCCTCCTTCACTCATCTTAATAGTAAAAAGATTTATGTTTGTTTTTATTGATTTGAGAATATCGGGATCAACACCTGAAGCGCTGAGCTTTAAGGCTTCAACTTCTTTGCGCATGATATTTTTTATGTATCCTTTTACAACGATATTAGGTTGTTTTGCGGAATACAACATGCCCGACTGAGGAACACTAAGCTCGGTTTTTGGAATATATAAAATGGCGTACAGGTCTTCGTTTGTAATATTCTGCTTCGCCGTTTCCAGGTCCGAGTCAAGTGTTATGAACTTAATATTTTCAGTACTCCTGAATTTATCATAAAATAAACCGGTTTCATCAATTATTCCGACAAGTTTTGTTTCTCCTTCCAACTCTGCTATATAAACCGGAACAATGAACAAAGCAGCCATCAATATCGGTCCCAGGATGGTCATAATGATAAACGACCGCTTTTTAACACGGGTCAGGTATTCACGCTTTATTATTAATATGATTTTATTCATTTTCCCTAACCTTTGAAATAAATATATCGTTCATAGTAGGCAATATCTCATTAAAAGAGTGAATAGAAACATACGGAAGAAGTTCTCTGAGCAGATCATTTTGGTTTTTACCATTCATAATCCGGATCTTTGCACTAAGAGTGTCTTCATCTTTTGCCTGTTCAATTATTTTAAAATTATTACTTAAAATTTCGATTAAGTCCTTTTGCCGGTTTGTATAATTAATTTCATAAGTATTGGATTTATATTCTTTTTTAATGTCCTTCACCCTTCCTTCAAGGATTTTTTTCGATTTGTCAATCAGAGCGATGTGGTCACAAAGTTCTTCCACCGAAGCCATGTTGTGTGTAGAAAAAATGATAGTTCCTCCATTTTCTTTTATTCTGAGAATTTCATCTTTTAAGAGATTAACGTTTATGGGATCGAAACCGCTGAAAGGTTCATCAAATATCAATAATTCCGGTTCGTGGATTATAGTTACTATAAATTGAACTTTTTGCTGCATTCCTTTTGAAAGCTCTTCCACTTTTTTGTTCCACCATGCCTGAATTTCAAATTTCTCGAACCACTCCCTGAGTTTTTTCAGCGCATCCGCTTTCGAAAGTCCTTTAAGCCTTGCGAGATACAATGCTTGCTCGCCAACTTTCATTTTTTTATAAAGCCCTCTTTCTTCGGGAAGATAACCTATTTTTTCAATATGTCTGGATTGAAGCTTTTCACCGCAAAAAAACAATCTGCCATTATCAGGTGCTGTGATTTGATTAATAATCCTGATCAATGTAGTTTTCCCGGCACCGTTAGGACCCAACAGACCAAAAATGCTCTGCCCCGGAACGGAGATGCTGACTTCATCAAGCGCTTTGTGGTTAGCAAACTGTTTTGTTATATTTTGAGCCTCGAACAGGACATTCATAGTTTGTGTTTTATTGGAATGTCGAAATATTGTAATAATGCGTTAATTACTAAAGTATTCTTTCATCCTCGAGAAGAAGCTTTTTTCTTTTCCGGTAGGGCTTGGTTCAAAGTTAGGAGAATGACTTAACCGTTCAAGTGTTTCGCGTTCTTCACGTGTCAGGATTTTTGGTGTCCATACATTTATATTTATCAGTATGTCTCCTGTGCTGTATGAATTCAGCGAAGGCAGCCCTTTGCTTTTTAGCCGGAGAACTTTACCCGCCTGGGTGCCGGGAGTAATTTTTATCCGTGCTTTACCATCTATTGTAGGCACATCAATGGTTGAACCAAGAGCAGCATCAGTAAAGCTTATGTATGCATCGTATAACAGGTTAATGCCATCTCTTTCAAAATATTTATGCTCCTGCTCTTGGATTGAAATGATAAGATCTCCCGGAACGCCATCTCGCGCACCTGCATTGCCTTTACCGCTCATCGAAAGCTGCATTCCGTCTTCCACGCCTGCCGGTATATTAATACTTATTATTTCTTCACCTTTAACTATTCCATTACCGGCACATGCCGCGCATTTGTTTACAATCGTTTGTCCTTCGCCGCCGCAAGTCGGGCATGCGGAAGAGGTTTGCATTTGTCCGAGAAATGTATTTGTAATTCTTGTTACCTGTCCGGCTCCGTTACAGGTCGGGCAAGTGGAATAGGAAGAACCCCCTTTAGCTCCTGTTCCGTTACATGAATTACACTTTACATATTTGTTGACTTTTATTTTCTTTTCAACGCCGTGTGCAATTTCTTCAAGAGATAGTTTAACTTTTACCCTGAGATTAGAACCCCTGTGAACTCTCCTCCTGGACTGCCTTGTACCTCCAAAGCCGCTAAAACCTCCACCAAAGGCACTACCGAAAATATCACCGAACTGGCTGAAAATATCATCCATCGACATGTGGAATCCATTAGCGCCGAAACCACTGCCAACACCAGCATGACCAAACCGGTCATACTTACTTTTTTTGTCAGTGTCACTTAGCACTTCATAAGCTTCTGCTGCTTCCTTAAACTTCTCCTCAGCTTCTTCATCACCCGGATTTTTATCAGGATGGTATTTCAATGCCATCTGACGGTATGCTTTTTTTATCTCACTTTCAGAAGCATTCTTCGAAACACTCAGTACCTCGTAATAATCTCTTTTTGACACCCTTTTTTATTAATTATTCCCGCAAGTGCAGGATTGATTATTGACTATTTTCTATTACCGATCCTGAAACTTCGGGACAGGACAGGATTGACTATTGTCTATTTATCATTGATACTTGATACTGCTTAATTTTTTATCAGCTCCATAGTGGAAAACTTTTATCTTTTGTCTAGGTTCTTGACTCTTGGTTCTTGCATTTTGTATCTTGTATCTTATTGTCCGATAACAACCTTTGAAAACCTGATAACCTTATCATTCAGCATATATCCTTTTTCAGTTTCATCAACGATTTTACCTATTAAATCTTCTGAAGGAGCAGGGATATATGCAATGCCTTCATGGAAATCTGTATCAAATTCTTTTCCAATGGCTTCAATTGGTTTAAGTCCTTTTTTCTCAAGAACACCCTTTAATTTGTTAAATATTAAATTAATACCTTCTTTAAATGCATCACAGTCATCCGAATCCTCAGTTGATTTTATAGCTCTTTCAAAGTCATCCATCACCGGTAACAAATCGGAAATGACTTCGGCAGAAGCCATTTTACTAAGATCAATCTTTTCTTTTATTGTACGTTTACGGTAGTTATCGAATTCGGAATACAATCGCAGGTATTTATCATTTAGTTCATCTATTTTTTCCTGTAATTCTATTTCTTTTGAAACCTTGGTTTTTCTTGCACTCTTTTTCTTAACAGGTTCTGCTTCTTTTTCTTCTCCTGTATTGTTTGCATTTTCAATATCTTCCTGTTGAGTTTCATTATTAACGGTATCTTGTTGTTCTTTATTCATTTCCTCTTTATTATTATTGTTGTTGTTTTATAATAATTATCCTTCTTTTTTTTTGCCCGCCGTGAAATCAAATAACCTGCCATATAACAAATCAGGACAATGTGGCAGAAATAGTCTGAATATCAATATTTGACTGACAAAAGTATTTGTCAATAACTATTTTTTCAATATATTTTTGAATTTTGCGATTTACGGCCTGCATTTTTAGTCATTACCTTTTTACATTTTACTTTGAACTTTTTTCTTTTGTCTTGTTTCATTATTTGTAAATCTGCAGAGCCGACACGAATCCTTCCTTTCTTCTTCTGGAAACTTCTATTTTGGTTCCATCATTCATAATCACAGAGCCACCATCGCCCCTGGTATATTTTTTTATATATTTAAAATTAATAATATGAGATTTATGAATTCTGTAAAAAGTAAGGGGGGATAACATTTCTTCATATTCTTTAATCAGCTTGGTAACAATAACTTTTTCTCCCGAGTTCATATAAAAAGTAGTATAATTTCCATCTGATTCACATCTTATAATATCTTCAATTCTAATAAAACACAATCCATCAAGAGATGGTAAGGCAATTTTTTCAAGGTTGTTTTTATTACTTATTAAAACTTCGAGCTTTTTGTTTATTGTTTCAAATCCTTCACTTTTTTTTAATTTTCCAACAGCGCGGATTAACTGTTGAGGCTTAATCGGTTTTAATATATAATCAACAGCGCTGAATTCAAATGCTTTAACTGCAAATTTATCATACGCTGTAACAAATATTATTTCAAAATTGATCGTAGGAATAAGCTCCAGAAGGTCGAAACCACTTCCATCAGTCATCATTATATCTAAAAAGACAACATCAGGATTGTTTTCTTTTATTACCACCAATCCTGTTTTAACGCCATCAGCTTCTGCTATAACATCTATATTTTTACAATACAGGGATAAAGAATCTGAAAGAGTTTCCCTGGCTTTCTGTTCATCATCTATAATAATCGCTTTTATCATCTTTTATCTTGTCAATGCTTATTCACTTTCAAACGGAATACTCAAATCCACCCTGGTTCCTGTGGCTATTCCATTTTCATCTTTCAAGTCGGTTATTTTAACTTCAAATTGCGATTTTCTTTGTCTGCTCAATAAAGATAACCTTTCATTCGTAAGCTGCAAACCGATTGATTTATGTTTTTGTTTTGATTGATTCATTATTTCCTTTGCTTTCTTCCTTCCGACGCCGTCATCCTTTACTGTGCAGAATATTAAATCATGATCTTTATTTAAATCAATAATAATATTACCATTACCGGATTTATTCATGATACCGTGTATAATTGCGTTTTCAACAAAAGGTTGTATTAACATTGGTGGTATATATGTGTTTTCGGTGTCGATATCAGGTAAAACATTTATTTTAAAGTCAAATTTATTATTAAATCGTAGTCTTTCTAACTCCATGTTCAACCTTAGAGTTTTTATTTCATCTTCAAGTGGAATAAATGACTTCCTGGTATTTTCAAGAATATAACGCATTAATTCGGCAAACATCGATAAATATGACTGTGCAGTATAAGTATCTTTACCTGTAATAAAGCTGTTAATTGAATTGAGTGAATTAAAAATAAAGTGAGGATTCATTTGTGATCTTAGTAATTTTTTCTCAATTTCCTGCTTTTGCTTTTCAAGGTCGCTTTGCTGTTTTTCCTTTTTCAGCTTAAAACGGTTAAACAAAAGGAAAATAATAAGGATCAGTACAAAAGCAAAGACAGCTATGCCAATATAAATATATTTTTGTGTTTTATATTTGTTGATTTCCAATAATTGTATCTCTTTTTCTCTGTTTAGCAATTCAATTTCTTTTTCTTTAATTTCTATTTGATATTTAATATGTAAATCACTGATTTCTTTATTCCTCTCCTTATCTGAAATTAAATCTTTAGTTTCCTCATACAGTTTGTAATAACCAAAAGCAGTTTTATTATCACCCGTTTTATCATATATCTCGCTAAAGCATAAATAAATTTTGCTTATCAGGCTTTTCAGATTTTGATTTTGTGCTATTTGTAAGCTCTTTTTTAAATTATCAATGGCAAGGTTATAATTTTTCAAACCTGAATAAATATTAGCAATATTAAAAAGTGATAAAGCAGCACTGTTTAAATCGCCATCTTTTTCGCTGATTTTAAGTGATTCACGGAAATATTCCATAGCCATTTCGTAATTTCCATCCTTATTAAAAATATTACCCAGGTTCTCTAAAGTTTTTGCGACATCCTTTGTTTTTCCCGTCTCCTGGCATAATTCCAATGATCTTTGATAATATTCAATTGCCTTTTGAGAATTGCCGGATAAATTATATATGCTGGCTATTTCATTCAATGAAAATATAATTTCATTCTTATTTCCTGTTTCTTCATTAAGTGCTAAAATATTTTCATAAGTCTCCAATGCCTTATCGTATTCATTCCATAGTAAATGTATTTCAGCAATACCCTTTAAAGAAACGATTTTTGCAAATTTTTTATCTATTTCATTGCAGATTTCACAAGATCTTCGAAAATATGTAAGTGCACTATCATAATTTCCTGTTTTTAAATATAAATCTCCAATTAAGTATAAAAACCTGTTAACACCTAATTTATTTCCCATTTTTTCATTTATTCTCAGATTCTTCTTGTACATTTCAATAGCTTTTTCATGCTTACTAATTGAGCTATAATCTAAGCCGATATGCTCCAAAGTATGAACTTGCTCTTCTTTATAATTTAATATGGAATCAGGATGGAAATTCGGATTATTATTAAAAATTATAATATTATCGGCATAACCTTCATAATCCCAGCCTGAACCACCTATCCATAGTCTTTTGACAGATACCGCATCAGGAAAGTAATCTCTGATAGTAAATACTTCATTTCTGAGCCAAACATCCTGTTTGCAATATGGAAATGCAATTGAAATATTATCTTTTGAATAAAAGCTTTCTCCTCCTCTGTAATTATAACCAAATCTTAATCGTAAAAATTTGTTATTAATATCAGAAAACCATAAAACAAAATAAACAGGATATTCAACATCGAGCCAACCAGCACCTTCATCAACAGATGAATATACAGGTTTTACATCAAATTTAATTTTTGTGCTGTCAGATATTGGAATATCCAGATCAATTATAATTGAGGCATTCGTTCCGCAACTACCGGCATTTGCTTCGTATATTTTTAAAACACCGTTTTCAACCAAAATTTGTGGTGGATCTAATGCACAGGACTGTCTTATATCAGGATGCCAAACGGGATTGTTAGTGTGGTCGCCATCGTCGAAATTTTCTTCAAAATAGATAATAGTGTCGTTTGTCGAACTTCTCACCGGATTAGTTTGAGTTATCTGATGAATACTATCGTTTTCCGCAGTTAAAAAACCGGGAAGGGTTAATATATAAATTGAAATCAATATTTTAAAAGAAGAGAGTGGTATGTTACCGGATTTTGTGTTCATGTGTTGCACGGTTGAGACGCACGGCCGTGTGTCTTTACTAACGTTCTTGTATCCCTCGGTTGAGACGCACGGCCGTGCGTCTTTTTCATCTGCTAATTTACTACTTTTTTTAAAGCGGTTCTACCATTATTTTAGCGGATAGGATATATTTAGTCAGGAGTCCGACATCAAAGTTCCTACTGTCGACTGCCTATTAAGGTATAAATCAACCCGCCGTAAAATAACTAAACCCTGATATTGATAATTGTATTCCTGCCACTTATACGGTCTCCATTGACAACCGCCTGACATTGATGTAATTTAGACAAAAATTGAAATAAAATAAAGAAAACGCACAGTGCAAATTTAATTTCAATAGTTCATTAAAATCATTAATTAAACTTAAAAACTATTTATCATGAAAAATTATGCATTATTTTCGTTCGTGCTGATGCTTATTTTAATTGCAAGCATGCTTACCTCTCAGAATATTACAATAACTGATGACGGTACATATACAGCACATAATTCAGCAATGCTGGATGTAAAATCCTTAACCAAAGGATTATTGATTCCTCGTATGACAGAAACTGAGCGGGATGCCATAACAAGCCCTGCAACAGGTTTGCTGGTTTTTGTTACAGATGATAATAATTTTTATTATTACGACGGTTCATCCTGGAAACAATTCAGTGGCGGAAGCGACGGTGACTGGACTGTTTCGGGTAATGATATGTATTCAGCAGTATCCGGTAATGTCGGTATCGGTTCGTCAGCTCCTTTAGAAAAGCTTGAGGTAAATGGAAATATCAGGTTCAGGCAAGGAGCAGACAGAAGCTTATTTGTTGGTGAAAGTTCTACAGGTGTTGCTCATAACGGTTTTGATTTAACTTTAAATGCAGGCAACGCCGGTGGTTATATCTGGGGCGCAGGACCTTATCCGGGCGGAGAACTTTTTCTCAGAGGCGGTAATGCAGGAGGTTTTGACGCCGGTAAAGGCGGAAATGTTAATATTGTGGCCGGGAATGCGGCAGGTATACAGGGCAGTGCAAATGGCGGTGATGTTTATGTTTATGGCGGTTTACCGGTAACAAATGGCGATCCTGGAAATGTTATTCTTGCTTTTAATGGTTTTGACCCTTTTGGCAGGGTTGGTGTTGGAACTTCGATGCCTTTTGCCGAACTGGATGTTAATGGTAAAACCAAAACTTTACAATTACAGGTTGGTACAACTTCTACACCGGGCGATGTTCTTACGGCTGTAGATTCTTATGGAAATTCTGCCTGGCAGCCAGCCGGCGGTGGTGGAGGCGGTTCATGGAACCTTACCGGAAATGCCGGTACAAATCCTGGCACCGATTTCCTGGGTACAACCGACAATACTGCACTTCAGCTTCATGTAAATAGTACAAGGGCTTTGAGAATTGAACCGCATTCAACCAGTCCTAACCTGATCGGCGGATATTTTGGAAATAGCGTAAATAGCGGAGTTTTTGGGGCAACTATCTGTGGTGGCGGTACAAGTGGTAATGTTAACCAGGCAATTGATAATTACTGCGTTATTGGAGGTGGTTTTAAAAATATTGCAGGCGATCCTGTTTTCGATTCCTACGCAGCAACTGTTGGTGGTGGTTCCGATAATATTGCAGGCCACAGATATACAACTGTCAGTGGGGGGTACTCAAATACGGCAGATCGGCAATTTGCCACAATCGGCGGTGGGATGTACAACACAGCATCACATCAGTACTCCACTGTGTGTGGGGGAACCAACAACTTTAACAGAGGTGATGGCGGAGCTATTGGAGGAGGACAGGGAAATACTATTGGTTTGTATGGCCATTCTGCAGTTATTCCCGGTGGATGGAAAAACTCTGCTTATGGAATGTTTAGTCTTGCAGCAGGTAACAAAGCAAAGGCCGACCATCATGGTTCTATAGTTATTGCCGCTAATTCAGCAACCTGGGTGTCTCCTTCTGATTCAATTAATTCAGGAGGTGATGAACAAATGGTACTAAGGGCCGATGGCGGTATGTATATCACCAACACAGGTGGGATTGCCCCTTATGATCCTTCAAAGCTGATCAATACATCAACAGGGGCTTACCTGAGTGATGCAGGTATCTGGACAAATTCATTTAAAACCGACAATTTGGGAAACATTAAAACTATCGATAAGGAAGATATCCTGGAAAAGGTCTCTCAACTTTCAATAACACAATGGAGTTTGGAAGGTGATAATTCAGGTGTTTCGCACATAGGCCCGAGTGCAAGAGAAATGAATAACATATTCGGTCTTGCCGGTGAAAGTGAATCAATCTCAACCATCGATCCGGCAGGCATTGCCTTGGCAGCTATCCAGGGATTATACAAACGTCTTCAGGAGAAAGAAACGCAAATTGCAAAGATTGAACAGCGCCTGAAGGAAATGGAAAATAAAATTGCTGCACTGGAAAAGTAAATATTGAAAAAAACAAGGTTGCCTGCCCCGAAAAGGGCAGGTAGCCACAAAAACAAAAAAAATGAAAACAAAAAAAATCATAGCCCTCTTTTTCCTGACAGGGCTGGCTTTAACAGGCTTCTCACAAGGAAAAGTTGAAAACAACGGAGGCTATTTAAAAAGTTCTTCCACAAGCTATTTTAAATTCGGTGGAAGCGGAGACATAACCCTAAAAAGTACAAATGCCGATAGAACTACTTTCGGAAATATGGAAGCAGACTTTACAGGCACTGGTACTTATAAACTTACAATACCCGATGATTCCTACATTACCGTTAACGGAAACCTGGTTTTGAGCGATACATTACTGCTTGAGGCAAGCAGCAACGGAATGGCTTCATTAATTACTAATGGTACGGTTACCGGTAATTATGCAGAAGTTCAGCAACATCTTCCCACACAGGATGAGTGGCATATTGTGTCATCACCGGTATCTAATGAAGTATCAGGTGTATATGCCGGATTATATTTATTGGACTGGTATGAACCTGACAGTTTGTGGAGCTATATAACTTCAACTACCGATCCGTTAAATGTTACCGAAGGCTATTTTGTTTGGTCAGCAAGCAGTATCAGTAGTCCGGTGGATGTTTCATTCATTGGTTTGTTAAATACAGGTAATCAAACCGTTGCAAATCTTACATACAACGATAATTCGGGTGAAGGGCATGGTTGGAATTTGATAGGAAATCCATATCCTTCGGCTATTGAATGGAATAGTTTATGGACCAAAACAAATATAGATGCCACAATCTATGTTTATGACGGAAACCAATACCTCACCTGGAATTACAACCTCGGAGGTTATGGTTCGATGGGAATAGGCGATATTCCTTCAACACAGGGATTCTGGGTAAAAGCCAATGCATCAAATCCTGCATTGACCATTCCGAATAGCGAAAGGCTCCACAGTTCCCAGGCATTTTATAAAGGTTCTGACTTTATAAATAATATTATTGAAATCGAAATTTATGGTAATGGATATAGCGATGAAGCAATTGTCGGAATGGTACAAGGAGCCAATAACGCATTTGATAGTGAGTATGATGCCTATAAAATTTATGGTATCGAAGATGCCCCGCAATTATTTTCATGTTATGAAGATTTGGAAATGGCTGCTAACTTCTTTCCAAATATTGTTTCTGAGAAAATCATCAGGCTCGGATTAAAAATCGGAATAAAAGGGCAATACACCTTTAATTTTTTAGGATTAGATAACTTCGATAACAGCATTGATGTTTACCTTGAGGATAAACTCATTTCCGGCAATAACCGGAGTTTTATTAACCTTCGGGAAAACCCTGTTTACTCTTTTACAACTAATGCCGGTACTGAAATAAATCGGTTTGTCCTGCATTTTAATAAGAGTCAGACAGATATATATAATAATCCCCCAATGGATGGAAGCTTCAACGAAATCCTAATTTACTCCTACGAGAAAAATATTTATGTGAATTACCGGAATAGTGCACCAGCCTTGGTGATAGTATATGATCTGTTAGGAAAAGAAATTTTCTCAAAAAGCCTGGTCAGTTTTCAAATGAACAGGTTGCCGGTAAATATTGGAAGAGGGTATTATATTGTAAAAGTTGTTTCGGAAAAAACAATTAAGACGAAAAAAGTTTTTATTAATTAACTTAAAAAATATATGTCATGAAAACAAATGTAATTTTTATTAGTATGCTGATTGTTGCTCTCGCAACAAATTTCCTGTATGGTCAGAATATAACCATTACAGATGACAGCACTTATACTGCTGACCTTTCAGCTATGCTTGATGTAAAATCCTTAAATAAAGGATTACTGATTCCACGAATGACATCCGCCCAGCGTGATGCCATTACTACACCTGCAACCGGATTACTGGTTTATATTACTACAGATAATAACTTCTACTATTTTGATGGTGCTGACTGGGCCCAGTTTAGCGGAGGAATAATAGTAGCGCCGCCTGAAGGTGGTATTGAAGCTATTCATACTGAACCTGGCATTACGGAAATATCTATTATGCCTCAAGGTGTTACAAATGATAAAATATCAGGAGGAGCGGTTACGCTGGATAAATTTAACCAGAATAATGCCGGTGTCGGGCAGATCATAAAATGGGACGGTTCGGAATGGGTTATTGCCGATGATGAAACCGGAAATGACTGGAGACTGACAGGCAACAGCGGTACCACACCAGGCACAAACTACATAGGGACCAAGGACGATAAAGCCCTGGAATTGAAAGTAAATAAATCACGTGTTCTTCGGTTAGAACCCAAATTCTTTAGCCCTAACCTTATCGGTGGTGATAGTGGCAATTATATTTTACCGGGTATATATGGAGCCACTATCAGTGGTGGCGGTTGTTATAAAACAGGTTTAAATTATCCTAATCGCGTTACAGATCAATTAGGTACAATAGGTGGCGGCTGGAACAACCAGGCAGGTAACAATGCCGGCACAATTGATGACCGGCAGGGAGCAACCGTTGGAGGAGGAGTAGCAAATACGGCAAGCGGTTCCCGTTCATTCATCGGTGGAGGATACAATAATCTTTCAAGCGGTTATTATTCAACAATTAGCGGAGGTGGGTCAAATATTGCCAGCGGTGAATATGCTACTGTTCCGGGTGGAGGTGGCAATGCTGCAAGAGGCCACTTTAGTTTTGCCGCAGGGCGCAATGCCAAAGCAAATCATGATGGGTGCTTTGTCTGGTCAGATAATTACTGGTCGGATTCAATTTCATCTACTGATAATTCGCAGTTTATCATTCGTGCATTTCATGGAGTAGGTATAGGGGGCGCTCCAACAGGGAGCAGCTTACTGGAAGTTTTCGGAAGGGTTCAAATGGAAGCCTTTAAAATGAATACGAATGTAACGGCAGGTTATGTGTTGACAACAGATGAATATGGAATTGGCACATGGCAACAGCCTTCCGGTGGCAGTGGTGGAATAGGTGGAAGTGGTACTTCAAACAGGATAGCTAAATTTACTGACCCTACTACTATCGCCAATTCAATTATTTATGAAATTAGTAATAATATTGGCATTGGTATTAACCCTTCGGAAAAACTGGAGGTTGATGGAGGTATTAAAATCGGTAATACATCAAATATGAATACAGGTACAATCCGATGGACAGGAACCGATTTTGAAGGCTATTTCGAAAGTAAAAAAGATAATCTGAAGAATGTTAAGGATAGTGATAGCCAGGAGCCGACTGAAAAAGGGAAAGGCTTATGGAAATCTCTTTCAGACGATTCAGACTGGTTCATTACAGGAATGGATATGTATGCAAACATTGCGGGAAATGTCGGAATAGGAACTATGACACCATTTGCTAAGGCTCATATTGTCCAGGAAGAACCTATGGATGTTTTAAGGGTGGATGATATGTTTGATGACGCGACTCCTTTTGTTATTGACAGCGATGGTAAAGTGGGGATAGGAACTCTGTTTCCAACAACAAAAACTCATATAATAAATGAATTTGACGGAATAGATGCCTTTAGAGTAGATAATGATTTTGGCGATGTTACTCCTTTTATGATCACATATCATGGTACTGTTGGAATTGGTACAGGTTCCCCCGGTAATGTACTGGATATCGAACATTCTTATGCAGGAGGCGGAGGAATAGATATAAATAATACCGTTGGTGGTGATACCGAAATCAGGTTTCAGAAATTTGGTAATACATCATTTACCGTAGGTGTTGATTGTGCCGATGGGGATAAGTTTAAAATCGGTACAACTTCACATGTTACAAATACACGATTAACAATTGACGGAACAGGAAATGTGGGTATTGGTAAGACTATACCAACTACAAAGCTCGATGTTGCAGGTACTGTTACAGCAACGGCATTTCTTGGAGATGGTTCAGGCTTAACAGGTATCGGAACAGGAACCGGTGGGGTTATCAATACAGGTTCTACAACTATCGGAGCTGACAGCGATGCTAATGGTACGGGGGAAATAGCACTTCAAACAAGGGGTATAACAAGGATGACAATTACAAATGGCGGTATTGTTGAATGCACTGTATTAAAGCTAACAGGCGGGGGAGATATAGCAGAGCCATTTGATATTAATGAAAATGGATTGGTTGAGCCAGGGATGGTATTATCAATTGACCCTGAAAATCCAGGAAAACTTAAAGTCTCTGACAAGGCTTATGACAGGTGTGTTGCCGGTGTTATAAGTGGTGCCGGCAATGTTAATCCCGGACTGATTTTAAAGCAGGAAGGAACAATGGCATGTGGAGATCATCCTGTGGCGCTGGCTGGTCGGGTTTATTGCCTGGCTGAAACATCTAACGGGCAAATTAAGCCGGGAGACCTTTTGACTACTTCTGAAATTCCGGGTTATGCAATGAAGGTTAAAGATTATGATAAAGCCAAAGGAGCCATTATTGGAAAGGCAATGAGCGCTCTGCATAAAGGAAGCGGATTAGTATTTATTTTAGTAACACTACAATAACAAGGAGGTCGCTATGAAAAGGAAACTTAAATATATCAAGAGGGTTTTTGAGGTCTGTTTGATTTTGAGTATATTGACTTTATCAAATAATGTCAATGCTGAAAAATTGACTGAGGCACAAGTTCGCAATGCTGTGCAGACCTGGGTAAGGTTAGTTACTGCCGATGCCAAACCAAATGCTATTGTTGAAAGCATGGAACCTTATACAGTGAATGGTGAAGTGTTCGCCTACGTTGCTCATCTAAGGAATGACGGCTTTTGTATTTGCGGTGCTGATGACCTGGTTCTGCCTGTTTATATCTATAATCCAAAAGCTGATTTTAACAATTCGTGGTCAGTTTATGAATATTTTTTCTCGGAAATTTATGCCAGAACAATGAGTCTGAGAACAGGAATAAGAGAAAATGATCCCAAATTAAGAGATATCCGGGAAATTTTGTCTGAAAGATTTTTATTCTGGAAAGACCTTATTAATGGGAATGTCCCACTAAGAATAAAAAACTTAAAATATCAGCCGGCATTGGATTCTCTGAACTTTTCTGCCAAATGGCGTCAGAGCGCTCCGTATAATGCAAATTGTCCGGTTTTGACCCCACCAAATGAACGTGTTTTAGTTGGTTGTGGTGCTATTGCTTTGTCGCAGATCCTGTATCATTGGCAATGGCCCAGCACAGGTGAGGGAACAGGTAGTACTGTTTATTATTATCGTAACAGAACTAATTGGGACAAAGAATATTTAGATGATGATCCGGGTATTCCCGACGATGACTGGGATGACCGTTTGAAGTACGAAGATGATTCATTGAGGATGAATGGTTATTGGGATGAGACCCTATATGAGGAAGCACAAGAAATTGATACAAGTAGCTTATATAAAGCAGCTCTAACAGCTCTGTATAACAGACTTACCAGCGCTACAACGACTTGCTCAGTTAATTTTGGCAACACTAATTATGACTGGAGTGAAATATTAGATGAACATACAGGTTCAACTCCTACACAAGGTAATGATGAAGTTGCTAAAATTTGTTTTCATGCGGGGGTTTCAGTTGGAATGGATTACGGGATAAAAGGTTCGGGTTCAAGTTATAATAATATTGCTCCTGCCTTTGAAGATCATTGGCAGTACGATACAGATGCAGTTCTGAATGACAGGGATACAAGTATTATGACAGAGGAATTACGATGGTTGAGGCCGGTTTTCTTCCGGGGAAGAACTGACAGTGATGCCTCCAAAGGTTCCGGGCATTTCTGGAATGTTTATGGCTATAATACAGGTACAGATCCCGACAGGCAGTATTTGATGAATATGGGCTGGGGACCTGGTCAATCGCACGTATGGCATACAATTGATAATATTACATATACTTCCGGGAATTTCAAATATCATCAAAAGCATGTAACTTATGTCGCTCCAAAAGATATCGTTAAGTTTATAGGAAATACTTCTTCGGGCGACGGTTCACCTGATAATCCATACAACGATATTGAAGCAGCTATTGCTGATACGGCAAATATTCCTGATGCTGCTACATTGATATTTAAGACCGGCTCTGAGAATACTTTTAGCGCCGAGTCAATTATATTAGATTTTCCTGTTACACTAAAAGGGAGAGATGTAATCATTAAAAAAGAGTAGGATTATTCGTCTGACCACTGCCGGAGCGTATGCCCGTGCGAAGTGGTCAGACGAATACCAAGGGGAATAGGATTTTAGATTTGGTTGGTTGAGAATCCGTTTGTTCCTCATCTTGAAACTCATAAGTTCAAAGACAACAATTTGATTTTATTTTTAATAATTTCCAGAGCTAACTCAATTGTATTTAAATGAACCCTGAAATTCAATACGGCAAGACGAATGAAAAAAGTATTATTTATCCGGGTTGATGTTAAAAATATCCTGCCGTCTTTTTGGATTTCCTGCACTAATTTTTCATTGAACTTATCAGGGTCTGCATTTTTAGGGATATACCTGAAAATCATTATTGACAAATCGGGATATGGGCCAACTTCAATGCCTTTTATTTTTTGTATTTGTTCATAAAAATATCTTGTCAGTAAAATTTTTTCACTGAGTGATGCTTTAAAAGGTACAAGTCCAAAAAGCTTCAATGGCAGCCACATCCGTAACCCCCTGAAATGTTTGCTCAATTCAAGTGACAGGTCCGCCGGTGAATATTCTTCAATAAACTTATCTGCATCCTGCAAATAGCTTGCATTGTAATGCTGTGAATTAAATAACTTTTTCCCGTCTTTTACCAGAATTGCTCCCGAACCGTAAGGCAGGAACAAACCTTTATGTGGGTCCATAATAAGTGAATCTGCTTTTTCAGTTCCTTTGATAACTTTTTTACCTTCGTCAACCAAAAGGAAAAAACCTCCGTAAGCTGCATCAATATGAAACCAGACATTATGCTTTTTTGCTATATCTCCGATTTCTTCCAAAGGGTCAACAGCTCCAACATCAGTAGTACCGGCAGTAGCATAAATAAAAAATGGCAGCAATCCGTTTTTTTTATCTGATTGTATCTGCTTGTCAAGAGCCTCAGCTTTCATTTTGAAATTCAAATCCACCGGTATTTTTCTGATTACTGCCTCATCCAAACCTGCAATTTTTAACGCCTTAAAAGCAGAATGATGTGCTTGTTCCGTAAAATAAAACACGACTTTTTCAAAGTCTCTTGATTTAAGATTTGCAGTATCTCTTGCAGTAACTATTCCCACAAGGTTGGCAATCGACCCGCCTGAAGTTAGATTTCCTGCTGATGTTTCGGCAGGAAAACCTATCATTACGCACATCCACCTTATCAGCATATTTTCCATCCTTACAGCTCCGGGCGAGGCATAAAACATACCTGCATATTTATTGGTAATATCTGCAAGATAATCTCCTAACGCCGAAGGGAAAATCCCTCCGCCGGGCACATACCCCAAATGCCCTCCTGATGCAGGATTTATTCCGGAAGTATCAACATGCTTTTTAATAATATCTAATATTTTATCAATACTTACCGGGATATCTGATATCGGTGAATCGTAAATTCCTTTTCCGTTATCCTCTGTTGTTTGATATGCTTTTAAGCTGGTAATATTTTCTAAAAAACTCCTGCTATAGCTTATTACTTTATCAAGATATTCATCTCTTTCATGCGATGCCGGTTCAAGCTCTCTTGATTTGTGTTCTAACAATTTTATTTTTTCTATCATTACAATACCATTATTTTCTTAACCACATTTAAATCGCTAATTCTGACACGAAGGTAATAAACTCCGGTTAATGGGATTATTCGTCTGACCACTGCCGGAGCGTATGCCCGTGCGAAGTGGTCTGACGAATACCAAGGGGAATAGGATTTTAGATTTTAGATAAACACAAAACAGTATTATTAAAACAATAAACACACTCATCCTGATTGCCTTTGTTTTTCAAAAAAAAACGATTGGAAATTTTATCTTATATTTGACACTGATTAGTTACAAAATTTGTATATTTGTAGGATTCTAATACTTAAGAGAAAAACCATTCATACTAATAACAATTACAGGAAAAATAAACGATTCTTAAAACATATTTTTTAATAATTAAAATTAACCACTATGAAAAAAGTTTTACTTATCATGCTGGCAAGTCTTACAGGACTTGTTACAGCCTTAGCACAACCTCCGCAGGCATTCAAGTACCAGTCTGTGGTAAGAGACAACACAGGTGAAATTTTAGCTAATCAATCTGTTTCATTTCAAATTTCCATTCACGAAGGAACAGCAGGCGGGCCGGTAGTTTACCAGGAAACACATTCAACTACGACCAATGACTTTGGCGTTGCAAATTTGAACATCGGAGAAGGCGTTATAGTATCGGGTGTTTTCGAAGACATTAACTGGGCTGATTCGGATATATTTATGGAAGTTGAACTCGATCCGGCAGGCGGATCATCTTATGTGGTTATGGGAACATCTCAGTTGCTTTCGGTTCCGTATGCTTTGTATTCGGAAAAAGCACATAGCTCCTCTGTTGTAAAGGATACTGATGGAGATACTTACATTGAAGTGGAAGCAACACCCGATGATGACATCATTCGGTTTTATAATGGGGGTACGCCAACCTATAGATTCAATGGAAAAAATATTCAGACATTTGATCCTGACTTTAATGTACTTGTAGGGCAGGGAACGGGTGGCCTTTTAACCGCCGGAGTAGGTGTACGAAATACAATTATTGGTCATCAGGCCGGTTTATTCACAACAGAGGGTGAACACAATTCTTTTCTTGGCTATAAGTCAGGTTATACAAACTCCACCGGCAAATGGAATACATTTATAGGTTATATGACCGGTTTTGATAATACAACAGGGGAGAATAATACATTTATCGGATATCAAGCCGGGTATAACAATGAAGAAGCTAATTTCAATACTTTCGTTGGGTATAAGGCAGGGAATCACAACACTACCGGTGAATTAAATACATTTATTGGCGACAGAGCCGGACACTCAAATACCGAAGGAAAACAAAATACTTTTACGGGATTCATGACTGGCTATACAAATACTACCGGAGAACACAATACTTATTATGGTTATAGAGCAGGAGGAGCAAACCAGACTGCATCAAGAAATACATTTATAGGCCATCTGGCCGGAGAAGCAAATCAAATCGGAAACAATAATATTTGTATCGGTTATCAATCGGGCCGTAATAATATCATATCCGATAATCATTTTGTAGGTTATAAAGCCGGTTTTAGCAATACAAATGGTGAACAAAATACATTTATAGGCCATTCGACCGGACTTGCAAATCAAGCAGGAAGTCACAACTTATTTATCGGATACTTTGCGGGTCGGTATAATAACGCTTCAAACAATGCATTTATAGGATACCAGGCCGGATTTAACAATATCTCAGGTATAGAAAATACTTTTATTGGGAACGAAGCTGGACGAAATAACCAAACCGGATCCAACAACGTAATTATCGGTTCCAGTGCGGGATACAATAATACAGCAGCAAATAATACAATAATCGGAAACAATGCCGGAAGGACCAATACAACCGGAGAGGCGAATATTTTTATCGGCAAAGATGCCGGATACAGCAACCTGGACCAGGCCTTTAACACATTTGTGGGATTTGGGGCAGGGTACAATAACACTGCAGGAAGCAATACCTTTATTGGTTCTTCCGCAGGTTCACAAAATACCTCTGGTGGTGCAAATGTTTTTATCGGAAAAGATGCCGGATTTAGTAATTCAGACCAGCCCAATAATACATTTGTTGGTTTCGGAACAGGATACAATAACATTGCAGGAAGCAATACCTTTATTGGTTCTACCGCAGGCTCACAAAATACCTCTGGTGCTGGAAATGTTTTTATTGGCCATAATTCAGGCTTTTCCAACCAGGATCAGGGATTCAATACTTTTATAGGATTTGAATCTGGTTTCAACAATATCGCCGGATTAAATACTTTTATCGGTTATGATGCAGGATATCAAAACTCTACGGGTACAGAAAATGTCTTTATTGGCCACCAGGCCGGTTATTCAAACACAGATGCGCACAATAATATTTTTATCGGCCATCAGGCAGGATGGAACACCAGCACCGGTTGGGATAATCATTTTGTCGGTTATCATGCAGGATTTAATAATACAATATCCGGGCAGAATACTTTCATTGGTTACGAAGCAGGATATTCCAACACAAACGCATCCCAAAGTTTATTTATCGGTTTTAAAGCCGGATGGAACAGTATTGTTTCTAACAATCATTTTGTCGGATGGAATGCAGGATACAACAATACTACAGGCGGGGAAAATACCTTTATTGGCAACGAAGCTGGTTATTCGAATGAAACAGGAAGTAATAATTTATTTATTGGCTTCAAAGCTGGCTATAATGAAACCGGATCGAACAGACTATACATCTCAAATTCCGATACCAGCACACCTTTAATATATGGAGAGTTTAACAATGGGAAAGTAACCATTAATGATGTGCTGAAACTTGCTCCGAGGTCGTTAGCGCCAAGCCCTAAAGAGGAAGGTATGATATATTATAATAACTCAACCAAACAACTGTATTATTATAACGGAACATCATGGGTTCCCTTATAAAATCCAGCTTATAAAAAAGGAGGTTATCATGTATTACAATTGCCACATTCACATTTTTAAGGATACGGATGTACCGAATCGGTTCCTGCCATTGGCACTCGTCAATATCCTCAGATCGACAGTTGGGTATGGTGTCATTACAAAAATTTTAAAGAACATAATCCCGTTTACGGATAAAGACATGTTCGACCGTTATGTTAAGTTTATTACAACCGGTAAACTTGGTTCACAGCAAAAGATCTTTGAAAAATGCAGAGATTTTTACCCGGACGACACGAAGTTCATCGTCCTGCCTATGGACATGGCTTATATGCACGCCGGTAAAGTTCCCAGGCCTTATAAACAACAACTGGAAGAGCTTTACAATGTATCCCAAACATATCCGCAAGTTATCCCTTTTGTCCATGTCGATCCCAGGCGTGAAGGGATTCTTGACCTGTTAAAGGAATGCGTTGAGGATTGGAATTTTAAAGGGGTGAAACTTTATCCGCCTTTGGGCTACTTTCCGTATGATCCTGACCTGGACCCGATTTACGAGTATTGCCAGGAGAAAAACCTGCCTCTGCTGACACACTGCAGCCCGTTTAACCCTGTCCATTTTAAAGGAAGGAAAAGAGACCTGAAGAAGCTCCTGGAAAAATCAATAGACCACATTGATACTAGAAAGAAAAGCAAGAAGGAGTTATGTTCCCGGTTTACCTATCCCGGTAATTTCAAACATGTGGTAAAAAAGTTCCCCAAACTCAGGATTTGTTTTGGCCATTTTGGTTCGCAATATTACTGGGATAAATTTATTCATCATCCCGGGGAAAAAGACAACTGGATGAGGGTTATCAGGGATATGTGCATTAAATATGATAATTTTTATACCGATATCTCCTTCACGATGGCCGATATGAAATATTTCTCCTTGCTGAAGGTTTTGCTTGCTGATCAGAAACTGAGGAAAAAGATACTGTTCGGTTCCGATTATTACATGGTAGAGGTGGAGTCGAACGAAAGAAGGTTCGGCCTCGACCTGCGCGCCTATTTAGGAGAAGACTATTTCAATTCCATCGCTATTGAGAACCCGAAAGTGTTTTTGGGCTAATCACTGAAGGTGTAGCGAAGAAGTCTTTTTGTTAAATATCGAACTAATCTCCATAGCTAACTGTTGCTGAAAATACAGGCATTCTCAGCAAAGCACTTGAATACTCCAATGGAAAAGAAATTATAAAGGTTTTGTAAATTGTAAATAACCCCCCTCTCGCCCTCCGGACACTTCCCCGAAGGGGGAGAAATTTCCCCTCTTGGAGTGGGTAGCGGGGAGAAAAAATACTACTTCATGAAAAAACTTAAATAAAAATTTGACATTAGCCATTATTTTGTGTACATTGCGCACCTCTAATTTTAAACTGAACTAAAACGGGAATGCAAATTTCTTCAATTATAGTTTATTTAAAACCACGCAGTTAAATTATTAGAAAATTGTAAAGTTTATGCGTTTCAGTATAAATCAAACACTCAATTATCATTATTAATAATTATTTTATAAACAAATGAAAAAATTTAGCATAATTATGATTGGGGGGCTGTTATCATTCGCGGTTGCAGCCCAATCCCTGTCGCCGGAAGTTATAGCTTCATCAGGCGATTACTATGAAAACGCAAACGCAAGCCTTAGCTGGACACTCGGCGAAATTGCAACAGAAACTTATTCTAATGCATCTAATATCTTAACACAGGGTTTTCAGCAACCTGTATCTGTAACAATTCACGGTATTGATATTGACCTTCTCGTTTTTCTCGAGGGCCCTTATTCTGGCTCTGAAATGACAACCGGCCTTAATTCCGGAAATCAGATTCCATTATCACAACCTTATAACGTACCACCCTGGAATTACGCAGGAACAGAAAACGTAGGCTCCATTCCAAACTCAGATGTAGTTGACTGGGTTTTAATTGAACTTCGCGATGCTGCAAGTCCGGATGCTGCTATTCCATCCACAACAATTGCAACACAAGCGGCTTTTATATTAGATAACGGTTCTGTTGTGGGGCTCAATGGTTCATCGGTTCTGCAATTCCCGGCAGCTTCTTTTTCACAAAACCTTTATGCTATTGTTTGGCACAGGAATCATTTGGGAATTTTATCGGCAAATGGTATTACCGAATCAGGTGGAGTTTACGATTATAATTTTTCTACGGCAATTACTCAGGTTTACAATGGCGGTCTCGGATATAAAGAGATTGCAACAAGTGTTTATGGCATGGTGGGAGGAGATTCAAATGCTGACGGCGATATTAACGCTGCCGATAAAATACTGTGGACTAACGATGCCGGAACGAAAGGCTATAAAGCCACCGACAACAATATGGATGTGCAGGTAAGCAACCAGGATAAAAATGATACCTGGTCCGAAAACGGTTCATACAGCAGCCAGGTGCCGGAGTAGGATTTTAGATTTTCCCGCTATTATTTGTCTAACCACTGCCTGTGCGTTTGCCCGTGCGAAGTGGTCTGACGAATACCAATAAACAACGATTTTCGCAAGAGCCTAAAAAGTCATAGTTTATACCTAAAATAAACTACCGGTTTTCTTGTATTGATTTACGGCTTGTGAATTTTTGTGCTTCAGTACTTTCCTTTGTATCATTTTCAGTTAAATCCTGATAGCCTTCTCTTTTGGATACTTCACCAAATACAGCAGCTTCTTCGTCTCTCACTTCTACATTAGCATCTTCGGACTGAACAGAGATAGTTTGTTCTGTGTTGGTCTTATTAGAGGTTTCATTGTCAATTTTATTGTTGTCAATAACAGCAATACTTGGAGCAATAACAAGAGCTACAACTGCCATTAACTTGATTAGTATATTCAATGACGGGCCTGATGTATCTTTAAAAGGGTCACCGACAGTATCGCCAACAACAGCAGCTTTGTGAGGGTCAGAGCCTTTTGTGTAGTTAATACCGTCAAATTCAACTCCTTCTTCTATCATTTTTTTTGCATTATCCCATGCTCCACCTGCATTCGACTGAAAAACTGCCATTAAAACACCAACTACTGTCACACCTGCAAGCAAACCTCCAAGCATTTCCGGTCCACCGAAAAATCCAAACAACGCAGGAACAGCTATTGCTAAAGTACCCGGTAATATCATTTTCTTAATTGATGCCTGAGTTGATATAGCAACACATTTCTGGTACTCAGCAACACCATAAGCCGCATCAAATGTTTTCTTTTCTTCTTCAGTAGCTTTACTAACATCAGAATCATATTTCTTCATAATTTCAAGTGCAGCTTTTAAGGCGGGTATTTCTTTAAATTGTCTTCTTACTTCTTCTATCATTGCCATAGCAGCTTTACCAACTGCCTGCATTGCCATTGCAGAAAAAACAAAAGGAAGCATACCTCCGATAAATAAACCTGCCATGACTTTTGGAGTAGTAATATCAATAGTATAAATTCCGGCTTGTTGCATAAATGCAGAAAATAAAGCCAAAGCTGTTAAGGCAGCAGAAGCAATAGCAAAACCTTTTCCGATCGCTGCTGTTGTATTGCCTACTGCATCCAGTTTATCAGTTCTTTGGCGGACTTCTTTTGGTAATTCTGCCATCTCGGCAATACCACCTGCATTATCAGAAATAGGCCCATAAGCATCAACTGCAAGCTGTATTCCTGTATTTGCAAGCATACCAACCGCTGCAATAGCAATTCCGTATAATCCTGCAAAATGGTAAGAACCTAAAATAGCAAGAGCAATTAATAATATTGGTACTGCTGTTGACATCATACCGGTAGCCAGTCCTGAAATAATATTAGTGGCTGCACCCGTAAGAGATTGTCTCGCTATTTTTCTAACCGGAGGGCTTCCCATACCTGTATAATATTCAGTGATCTTACCAACTCCGAGACCGGCAATAAGACCAATAATAGTTGCAATAAATACTCCTAATGAACTATAATCAAAATTATTAACAGTCCAGTTGGAAGGTAAAAACCATTTGATAATAAAATAAGAGGCAATAACCATAATCCCGGCAGAAACGAATTGTCCTGTATTTAAAGCTTTTTGTGGATCTTGACCTTCTTTAACTCTTACGAAGAATGTACCAATGATTGATACTATTATTCCTGTTCCTGCTAACACTAAGGGCAAAATTACAGCTCCGAGACTGAAAAAACCCATAGCCTCAAAGCCGGTAACAAAGATTGCTCCTAAAACCATAGTTGCAATAATTGAGCCTACAAACGATTCAAATAAGTCAGCGCCCATACCTGCAACATCTCCAACATTATCTCCAACATTGTCAGCAATTGTAGCAGGATTTAAGGGATGATCCTCAGGGATACCGGCTTCTACTTTCCCAACCAGGTCAGCACCAACATCAGCAGCTTTGGTATATATGCCACCGCCGACACGGGCAAATAATGCAATAGAAGAAGCTCCCAATGAAAAGCCTGAAATAACATTAATAACAGTACCTAATCCCCACTCAACACCTATCACATAATTATACAGGAGGAAAAGCAGACTTAAGCCTAAAACTCCAAGGGCAACAACACCCAAACCCATTACAGAACCTCCTGAAAAAGCCACTTCCAGGGCTTTGTTTAATGAGGTCCGTGCAGCATTTGTTGTTCTTACATTTGCTTTTGTAGCAACACGCATACCTAAAAACCCCGCCAATCCTGATGATAATGCACCAATCAGAAAGGAAAGTGCAACAAATGCATTTGATTCTTTGTCGCTACTGCCTTTATAAATGAGCAACAATCCAATAGCAACGACAAAAATTGCTAATACTTTATATTCAGCTTTTAAAAAAGCCATTGCTCCATCGGAGATATTTTTGGCAATTGATGCCATTTTTTCACCACCAACTTCTTTCTTTTTTATCCAGTTTGTTTTCCAAAATGTAAATAATAATCCAATTATCGCTGCAGCCGGTAAATAATAAATTAAATTTTCCATTTATTAAATAATTGATTAATACTTTGTTAATACTTTGATTCAGATAATTTTTAATGACCGCAATAGTAGAAATAAATAATCTAATTACCAACATGTTTTTTAATTAAATATTTTCCATAAGTTCATAAAAAACAATTCCATCAAAAATAAAAAGTATTTTGTTATATACAATAGCTAATCGTGTAACATTGGAATCGTTATAACAACTACCATTTTCCCCGTAAGTGCTGAAATTCTGTCACTTATCGTAAAACCAGATATTTTGGATGTTAATAATTTTTTATTTTTCTTTGCAAAAACCATTTTTAAATACAAAATAATTAATACTTTTATCTTTTTTATTTCTTAAACACGCGAGATATTTTACCGGATGCATAAAATTAAACTTGAAATAATAGGAATGTCATACAGCCAATCGCAAAGCGGGGCTTATGCTTTGATTCTGGGCGAGATTGGAGGAAAGCGCAGATTACCAATTATTATCGGAGGGTTTGAAGCTCAGGCTATTGCCATTGAACTTGAAAAAATGAAGCCCTCACGTCCTCTCACACATGATTTATTTAAAAGCTTTTCAGAAACTTTTAATATAACTTTTAGAGAGGTTGTTATTAATAAGTTTATCGAGGGCGTGTTTCATGCTGAATTAGTGTGCCTCGACGGACAAAAGGAATACAGGATTGATGCAAGGACATCGGATGCTGTTGCATTAGCTTTGCGATTTCATTGCCCGATTTATACTTATGAAAAAATAATGGCTACTGCCGGAATTGTTGTCGAAGAAAAGAAAACCGGAGCAGGTAAAGCCAAACCAATGGGCGGAGAAAAATCAAAAAACGTTTACGAACAATATACTACCTCTGAATTGAAAGAACTTTTACAGAAAACCGTAGAAAAAGAAGAGTATGAAAAAGCATCTAAAATAAGGGATGAAATTAATCAAAGAAAGAAGGAGAAGAAATAAGGAATATGAAATTTAAAATAATCTTTTTTTTACTGTTTATATCTATTATCATCTCAGGAATTTTTGCTTTTAATAGTGATAATGTTTCTGATTCTGCATCAAAATTAAGTGATACAACAAATCAGGAAATTGTAACCTTACCTGATTCGAACACCGAGATAACTCAACTGGATACCGAACAACAAAATCAACAAACAGACAGGTCAAAATCGAATATACTTATTTTATCTGATTATAAAAAGGGAGGGTTCTCAATAATAACAATTTTAAGAGGATTGTTGGGAATGCTCGTGCTAATAGGTATTTCTTATATTTTTAGCTCTAACAAAAAGGCAGTTTCATGGAAGGTAGTGGGTACCGGGCTTACAATTCAGGTTTTGTTGGCGCTTGGTGTTTTGTACGTGCCTTTTATACAGTCTTTTTTTGAATTTGGCGGAAAGTTATTTGTTTTAATTCTCGATTTTACACAGGCAGGTGTTGATTTTCTTTTTAAGTCGATGGTTACCGGTAAAATTGAAGTGGGATTAATAAGTTTCGTGGTGAAAATCCTTCCTACTATTATTTTCTTTTCAGCATTAACAAGTCTTTTATTTTATCTCGGAATAATTCAGAAAATAGTTTATGGGTTAGCATGGGTTATGACTAAGCTTATGAAACTTTCAGGCGCCGAAAGTTTGTCAGTTGCGGGTAATATTTTCCTTGGGCAAACAGAATCACCGTTAATGATCAAAGAGTACCTTCCAAAAATGAATAAGTCGGAAATGCTATTGGTAATGATGGGAGGAATGGCAACACTGGCAGGTGGAGTGCTTGCTGTTTATATCGATTTTTTAGGTGGAGATGATCCGGTTCAGAAACTTTTATTCGCTAAGCACCTGTTAACTGCCTCTGTTATGGCTGCTCCAGGCGCCGTGGTGGTTTCAAAGATTTTAGTACCACAAACTGAAGATATTGATAAAACGATTAAAGTAACAAAAGAAAATGCAGGAAGTAATATTCTCGATGCAATTTCAAACGGCACGGGACAAGGAATGAGACTAGCTGTTAATGTGGCTGCAATGTTGCTCGTATTTATTGCCTTTATTGCAATGTTTAATTACATTATGGTTAAAATAGGTGCATGGACAAACTTAAATGAAATTATCGCAGAAAACACAAATGGAAAATATTCCGAACTCTCTTTGCAATTTATTTTGGGATATATTTTTTCTCCTATCATGTGGTTAATAGGAATACCGGGGCAGGATATTGCCCTTGTCGGAAGATTGTTGGGAGAAAAAGTTATTATGACCGAGTTTATCGGTTATGTGAGTTTATCCGAACTAAAGGAAGCAGGGGCGCTGCAGCCCAAATCTATTATAATGGCGACGTATATGCTGTGCGGGTTTGCTAACTTTGCATCCATTGGAATACAAATAGGAGGTATCGGGTCGCTTGCACCAAATCAACGCGTATTGCTATCGAAATATGGGATGAGAGCGTTACTTGGCGGGACAATTGCTTCCTTGCTGTCTGCCACAATTGTTGGAACGATACTCGGATAGGGATTTATGGTTTTGACCTTCTCCTTCAGTATCAATTTAAAAATTTTATGATATTAAAATTATTACATAGAATTACAATATCATTGGATACAGTAATTTCAAAGCGAAAAGCATATCCGGGATATTAAAAATCTTTTAGCTTGCCCGGAAATTGATAAAGAATATATCAGGAAATGGTACAGCAAGCTCAATCTAAAATCTTTTAACATAATTTAAACCGCAGAGAAATGTTTGACACAAGCCCTGAAATACAACAAAAACAATTAGAAATTATTTTTGCCAAAACACCACAAGAGAGATTTTTAATTGGTGCGGAAATATTGATTTTGGAAGAACAATGGTTAAAAGCAGCGTTAAACAACAAAATCCTGGAATTTGCGAACTTGATTTAAAAATTGCTGTTTTTAAGAGATATTATTCAATAATTTTTGAAAAAGAAGAGATGGATAGAATTATTCGATCGTTGATTAATTATATGAATTAATACTATTACTATGAAAAAATTTGCAACAGCAGTTAACTGTATGGACGGAAGGGTTCAGGAGCCTGTGATTAATTTTTTGAAAAATAATTACGGAGTTGATTATGTGGATATGATTACTGAACCGGGGCCAGATAAAATACTTGCCGAAAATACTGATAAGTTTAAAATAAATTCAATTAAAGAAAGAGTGGATATATCTATTAATAAGCATGGCTCAGGAATAATCCTGATGGTAGGTCATGGCGATTGTGCCGGAAACCATGTAGATAAACAGACACATATTTCTGAAACCCTTTCATCAGTTGAGCTCCTTAAATCATGGTTTACGAATATTGAAGTTATTCCGGTTTGGATTGATGAGAATTGGATAGTGAATGTATTATAATAGTTCCTGTAAATCAATTTGTTTGTTAATAACTTTCTTTCCTATCTTGAAATATTGTCGGCTCCGACATCAATTAAAAGAAGAATAAAATCCTAATTTTGCCCTTTCAAAAAAATAAACTAACTATGCGTCAATACCTCGACTTACTTCAAAATGTTTTAGATAACGGAGTTCAAAAAAAGGACAGAACGGGAACAGGAACGATAAGCCTTTTCGGCTACCAAATGAGATTTAACCTCGAAGATGGCTTTCCGGTTCTGACTACTAAAAAATTGCATTTACGGTCAATTATTTACGAACTCCTTTGGTTTTTAAAAGGAGATACCAATATTAAATACCTTCACGATAATAAGGTAACTATTTGGGATGAATGGGCTGATGAAAACGGTGACCTGGGACCGATTTATGGTGCACAGTGGCGCAACTGGAATAACGACGGTATCGACCAGATTTCTGAAGTAGTTAAATTAATCAAAAACAATCCAAACAGCCGGCGAATGATTGTGGCGGCATGGAACCCAAGTGTTTTACCAAAACAGGGCAAATCTTTTGCAGAGAATGTTGCTGAAGGTCGTGCAGCATTGCCTCCCTGTCATGCCTGGTTCCAGTTTTATGTGGCTGACAGAAAACTTTCATGCCAATTGTACCAGCGAAGTTGTGATATCTTCCTGGGTGTCCCGTTTAATATTGCATCCTACGCTTTGTTAACAATGATGATGGCGCAGGTTACAGGTTGCAAACCGGGTGAGTTGGTTCATACCCTGGGAGACGCACATATTTACCTGAACCATATCGAGCAAACCAAACTCCAGCTTACACGCAATCCCTTTCCTTTGCCTTCAATGAAAATTAATCCGGAGATAAAAAGTATTTCAGATTTCAAATATGAAGATTTTACTTTGGAAGGTTACCAGTCGCATCCACATATAAAAGGGGAGATTTCTGTTTGATTTTTTAATTTACACAAGCCTATTGCAGCCAGGATAAAATATTTTTTATGATTTTTATTTTGTTAATTTTTCTTATCTTTATCAAAATTTTTATTCTAATTAAGAACTGAAGATATGGACATACAAACACGAAAATATCAGTTTATTGAAGGATTTATACGGTTAAGTAATTTAAAGATTATTGAGAAACTGGAAACCGTATTAAAAAAAGAAAAGCAGATTGAATTCGAAAAAACATTAATTCCAATGACAAAAGAGGAGTTAATAGCCAGAGATCAATTCTCAAATGAAGACATTAAAGTGGGAAATGTGATATCTCAAAATGATTTAAAGGAAGAATCGAAAAGCTGGTAAAAATGAACATTATCTGGACTCATTCTGCGAGAGATGAACTAAAATTCATATATGAGTATTATAGAGATATTGTAAGCCCAAAAGTTGCAAGGAAGATTAAAGATAATATTATAAAGCGTATTGAGATATTAAACAATTTTCCTTATGCAGGTCAGGAAGAAGAAACCTTAAAAGTGTTGAAAGAGAATCATCGCTATTTAGTAGAAAGTAATTATAAAATAATTTACAAGGTGACAAAAAATATAGTTTACATAACTGATGTCTTTGATACCAGGCGCGACCCACAGGATATTATTGAGAAGCATAGAATTTAGTTTCACTTAATCATGACAAATATTTCAATAATTGTAGCAGTAGCAAAAAACAATGCCATTGGAAAGGACAATAAGTTGTTGTGGCATTTGTCTGAGGATTTGAAAAGGTTTAAGAAACTTACATCCGGTCACTATGTGGTCATGGGAAAAAATACATATTTCTCTTTACCAAAGAGACCCCTTCCTAACAGGACGAATGTTGTTATAACAGATATTCCCGGAGAACAAATTGATAATTGTATAATGGCTTATTCCATTGAAGACGCTATTTCAAAGATGGATGCTGAAAAAGAAAATTTTATAATTGGCGGTGCTTCCGTTTACAGGCAGCTTTTACCTCATGTAAATAAACTATACATCACCTGGGTGCATAAATCCTTTGAAGCAGATACCTTTTTCCCGGATGTTGATGAAAAGGAATGGAAAGTGATTTCAAGAGAAAATTTTTTAGAGCCGGACGAGAAGAATCCGTTACCGTATTCTTATATGATTTATGAGAGGTATTAGTAAGTATTTAAGTTTTCGAGCATGGGCGCTCGAAACGGTTCGGAACTATTTTAATCGTTTTCAGTTCTCAGTTTTTGGTAATGTAAATTTAAAAATACTTCCTTTTCCTGATTCACTTTCTACCCAAATTTCTCCACCTGATTTTTCTATAAATTCTTTACAGATAATTAAACCTAAGCCTGTTCCCTTTTCATCAGAAGTACCTTTTGTAGTATATTGATTTTCTAATATAAATAGTTTTTTTATATTTTCTTCACTAATACCAATTCCCGTATCAATAACTGAAACTTCGACAAAATTATCCTTTTCAACAGAAGTAATAGTTACTTCCCCCCCTTTTTCAGTAAATTTTAAAGCATTAGATAATAAATTTCTTATCACGGTGGAAATAATATTAGCATCAGCATACACATAAGTATTTTTTGGAATTTCGGGATATACAGTAATATTTTTCTTTTTTGCACTAATCTCTAATATGTAAATAATATTGATAACTAATTTATTTAAATCAACCTTTTTAGGATTATATTTTATGTTATCCGATTGACATCTTGCCCAATGAAGTAAATTTTCGGACAAATTAAATAAATCATGAGCAGATGTATTAATAATTATGCTATACTGTTTAATTTTTTCCTTGTCGTATTGTTCGGATTTTTTTACTAATATTTCAGAAAACCCGAGCAGGGAATTGAAAGGTGCTTTAAGGTCATGGGCAATAATTGAGAAAAATTTATCTTTTGTAGCATTTAATTCTTTAAGGTCTTCTTCCGATTTTGATATTTTATTAATAGCGATATTAAGTTGCTGGTTTGCATCTTCAAGGATTTTGTTTGTTTTTTGCTTAAGAAGAAATCGGCTATATAAAATAATTATTAAAAATAAAACAAGTAATAAAAATATTATTAAAAATATTTTTTGATTTTTATTTTTTTTTGATTTTAAAACATCGATTTCTTTCTCATTTTTTAAAATTTCGATTTCCTTTTCTTTTTTTACAGTTTCAAATTTCACTTCTAATTCTGCAATGTTTTTTCCGAGTTCTTCTGTAAAAATACTATCCTTGACGTCTGAATACATTTCATGATATTCGTAAGCATTTTTATAATTTCCTTTTGCAAAATATAAATCGGAAAAAGTAATATAGCAATCTTTAATTAAATGTTTTGAATCAATTTCTTTAGCTATTTTTAAAGCCTTTGTTAGATATAAAGATGCTTTGTTAAAATCATTGAGTTCTATATAAACCATCCCGACATTTCTTGAACAATTGGAAATACTCCATTTATATCTTTCTTGCTCATTTATTTTTAAAGCATCCAGGTAGCATTCCAAGGCTTTATCATAATCTTCTAAATACCAATAAACTAATCCGATATTATTTAAACAAACAGATAGTTGTTTTAATTCTGTTTCATCAATTAAAGTTAATGCTCTCTCATAATATTCTAATGATTTATAATAGTTTGATAATTGTGCATAAACAATCCCTAAATTAATAGCCGTTTTTTTCATAAGCTCATCATCACCAATCTCCTCACTCAAATCCCATGCTTTTTGCAGATATTCCAATGCTTTATTATCGCTATTTAAATTCAGATAAACAACCCCAAGATTATTATAAGATTGTGCAATAGCTTTTTTATCGCCGATTTTTTCTCTTTTTTTCAATGATTCAATAAAATAATTAATTGATTCATCGTAATTGGATAAGAAATAATATATTCTCGCAACCCTGTCAAAAGAAGCAGCAATATCTTCTTTACCTTTATATTTTTTTGTTAATTCAAGTGCTTGCTTTGCATAACCTAAAGATTTGTCATAAGATATTGTGTCATAAGCTTTACTTAATTCATTTAGAATTTCAATTTTTTCTAAGTCGGTAGAAGTTTCAAGAAGGCTGTTAAGGCTGTCAATTTCTTTATTAATATATATAGCCTGCACAGCATTTGAAAAAATGAATAAGGATAATATTAATACAAGGAGTCTGTTCATTTAATATTATTGTTAGTTTGCCTTAATCAAATGAGGGTGCAAAATACTAAAAAAATAAATAGGAAATCTAAAAAATTACTTATTCCATATTCAGCCGAGCGAGTGTAAGGCTTTTAAAATTGGTAAAATGGTTAACTGGTTAAATCGGGAAAATGGTTGAATCGGGGAAATGGCTGAATCGGGAAAACAGGTTTAACTATTTTACAGATTTAACTGATTCAACAATTCTCTAATTCTACAATTTTTCTTTCATCGCAAAAATTTCATCCCTGAATCTTGCCGCTTCTATAAAATCTAACTCCTTTACAGCCGCTTTCATTTGCCGTTCTGACTTGGCTATGGCTTTCTCAATTTGTTCTTTACTCATATATTGAACCAAAGGATCGGCAGCAATATCAATACCTTCCTTTTCGATGTAGGCTTTAGGTTCGGCAGCTTTTGCGTCGGCAACGGCAGTCTGTCCTAAAATGGCTTTGGTTGATTTGACGATAGGGGTAGGAGTAATTCCGTGTTCTTCATTGTATTTTAATTGTTTTTCTCTTCGGCGGTTGGTTTCGGTTATTGTCTTCTGCATAGAGTCGGTTATTTTATCAGCATAAAATATCACCCTGGCATTGAGGTTCCTTGCAGCCCGACCAGACGTTTGAGTAAGTGATTTCTCAGAACGGAGAAATCCTTCTTTATCTGCATCCAGAATAGCAACAAGTGAAACTTCCGGCAGGTCGAGACCTTCACGTAAAAGATTTACGCCCACAAGCACATCAAAATCGCCTAACCGCAATCCCCGCAATATTTCCACCCTGTCTAAAGTTTCCACCTCAGAATGGATGTACCTGGTTTTGATGTCAAGTTTTATGAGGTACTTGGTCAGTTCTTCTGCCATTCGTTTTGTAAGCGTGGTAACCAGTGTTCTTTCATTGGAACTTATCCGTTTGTCTATTTCATCCAAAAGATCATCAATCTGGTTCAGGCTGGGCCTGACTTCAATAACCGGGTCGAGTAAGCCTGTGGGTCTTATCAACTGTTCCACAACTACTCCTTCCGACTTCTGTAATTCATACTCTGCCGGTGTTGCACTCACATAGATCATCCGGTTTGTGAGGGCTTCAAATTCCGGAAATTTCAAGGGACGGTTATCCATAGCAGCAGGAAGACGGAATCCGTACTCCACAAGCGTTTGCTTTCTTGACCGGTCACCGCCAAACATTGCCCTGATCTGTGGAATAGTAACATGACTTTCATCCACTACCAAAAGAAAATCATCAGGAAAATAATCTATCAGGCAGAAGGGACGGGATCCGGGTTTTCTGCCATCGAAATATCTGGAATAATTTTCGATCCCGGAACAATACCCCAATTCCCGCATCATCTCAATATCATAAATAACCCTGTCTTCCAGCCGTTTCGCTTCCAGGTGTTTTCCCGATTCTTTAAAATACTGCACCTGCTTAATCATATCCTGATGAATATCATTTAATGATTGCTTCATTTTTTCCTGTGACATAATAAAAATGCTTGCAGGATAAATCTTCAGGCTTGTGTATTTTTCAATGTTAAAACCACTGATTGGATCAAACGATTGAATCGACTCAATCTCGTCTCCCCAAAACATAATCCTGAAAGCGACGTCGGCATAAGCGGGAAAAACATCCACAGTATCGCCTTTTACTCTGAAATTACCATGAGTGAACTCTATTTCATTTCTTGAATACAGACCACTCACCAATGCCTGGAGAAACTTATTTCTAGTAATAACATCTCCAACCTTCACATGAATAACATTATTAGTAAAATCATCGGGATTGCCAATTCCATAAATACAGGAAACCGAAGAAACCACTATTACATCCCGTCTGTCGGATAACAAAGCCGAAGTAGCGCTTAATCTGAGCTTTTCAATTTCATCGTTAATAGAAAGGTCTTTTTCGATGTAGGTATTTGTAACAGGTAAATAAGCTTCCGGTTGATAATAATCGTAATATGAAACAAAATATTCAACCCTGTTTTGTGGAAAGAACTGTTTAAATTCACCATAGAGCTGTGCAGCAAGTGTTTTATTATGGCTTAAAACCAAAGCAGGGCGTTCAGTTTGCTGAATAACATTTGCAATAGTAAAAGTCTTTCCCGACCCTGTTACACCAAGCAATACCTGGTGTTCATCACCTCTCTCAATTCCTTCAACTAATTGCTTTATTGCTTCAGGTTGATCGCCGGTGGGTTTATACTCGGATGTTATCCTGAAGTTCATGCTGATGTAAAGTTATACTGAAACGCATCCTACGGACTAATTACATGTCGTAAACTTTGCAATAATACAATTCAAAAACTTACTGCAAATTAGATTGTTGTATCGAAATAGTTTTGCATTTTCTTTCAGTGTCAGTTTAACAAATATTTTTAGTAATTGATCATATATCACAATTCCACCAACTTCCCATAAGTCTCCGGTCTTCTGTCCCTGAAAAATTGCCAGGTTGATCTTACTTCATCAATCATATCCAGGTCGAACTCAGCCACAAGCAATTCATCTTTATCTTCAGACGCTTCGGCGAAGATATGTCCTTTTGGGTCAACAAAATATGAAGTGCCATAAAATTTTCCAAGGTCCCATGGTTTTTCGACCCCTACCCTATTGATACATCCCATGAAGTAACCATTGGCAACAGCATGCGCCGGCTGCTCCAATTTCCACAAATATTGAGATAATCCTGCGACTGTTGCTGACGGATTGTAAACGATTTCAGCCCCGTTTAATCCAAGAATCCTTGCACCATCAGGGAAATGCCGGTCGTAGCAAATATAAACACCTATTTTCCCGTATTTAGTTTCAAAAACGGGATAACCAAAATTTCCGGGTCTGAAAAAGAACTTTTCCCAAAAACCTGCTACTTGTGGCAGGTGATTTTTCCTGTATTTTCCAAGATACTTTCCTCCTGCATCTATAACAGCAGCAGTATTATACAGGAAGCCTGGCATTTCTTTTTCATAAACCGGAACAACAATAGCCATATCAAATTTTCTGGCATATTCCTGCATTCTTTCAACTGTAGGTCCGGGAACAGGTTCTGCTGATTTATACCACTCCTTATCCTGGCCGGGACAAAAATATGGCGTATTAAAAATTTCCTGCAGGCAAAGAATCTGCACTCCCTGGTTTCCCGCATCCTTAATAAACGGGATGTGCTTTTGGAACATTGCATCTTTGATTTCTTCAATGGAACCTTCTCCTTCTGTAAGAGCAAGGCTCATTTGTATTAATCCTGATTTTACGATTCGTGGCATGACGTATTTATTTATTGTTTTTGTAATTTCTATATATCTTATTTATCTACTAACATTTGTAACTTCTCTTTAAGCAATTTTATAACGGCACCCCCCTCTTAATAAACTTACCATACCCTTTTCCAACCTTTACTTCATCGTTGTCTATAGCCACTTCACCTCTTAAAAAAACGGTTTTTGTTTTCCCGGTTACTTCCAAACCTTCATAAGCCGAGTAATCACAACGGTGATGATGTGTATCGGCTGAGATTGTATGTTTTTCTTCAGGGTCGAATATTACGATATCAGCATCGGAACCTACGGCTATTGTTCCTTTTTGAGGAAATAAGCCGAATATTTTAGCCACATTCGTAGATGTAACTTCAATTAGTTTGTTTAGACAAATTCTGTCTTTCTTAACACCTTCGGAGTAAAGAAGCTCTATCCGGTGTTCTATGCCGGGTGCGCCATTTGGAATTTTTGTAAAATCATTCTCTCCCTTCAATTTATCATTCCACATAAACGGGCAATGATCAGTGCCAACCGACTGGATAAGACCCTGCTTTATTCCTGCCCAAAGTGTTTCCCTGTCTTTCTTCTCCCTCAAAGGAGGGCTCATAACCCATTTTGCCGCTTCGAACCCATTTTTATAAAGAGATGCATCAAGAAGAAGATATTGGGGGCAGGTTTCAACTAATACTTTCTGGTTCCTAACTGTGGCTTCCCTGACTTTATTTAATGCGCCCTCACAAGTCATGTGGACAACATAAGAATTTACACCGGATAAATAAGCCAGGTCAACAAAACGTCCGGTGGCTTCTGCTTCGGTTATTTCAGGCTGCGAGAGATAATGGTACCAGGGAGTCAGTTTACCTTCCGATTTATATTTCTCAACTAAATATTCAATCATATCACCGTTTGTTGCATGAACAGCTACCAGTCCATCATATTTTTTTACTTCATTCATTATGCCCAACATTTGCTTGTCGTCAATCATCAAGGCGCCTTTATAAGCCATAAAGGTTTTGAATGAAGTAATTCCTTCCTTCTCAATAATATCTTGCAGTTCTGCTTTGACATTTTCATTATAATCGGTAATTGCAATATGGAATGAATAATCTCCATAAGCTTTGCCGTTTGCCCTTCCTTTCCATATTTTTAGAGCCGAATGAAGCGAATCTCCACGAGTCTGAATAGCATAATCTATAACCATTGTTGTACCACCGAAAAGTGCAGCCCGCGTACCTGTTTCGTGGTCATCACTTGAAAAAGCACCCATAAATGGCATATCGAGATGCACATGCGGATCAATACCTCCGGGGAATATAAGTTTACCTGATGCATCTATAACTTTATCGGGTTTAACATCCAAATCTTTTCCTATTGCTGAAATGGTTTCCCCTTCGATGTAAATATCAGCAATGTAATCATCTGATGCAGAGATGATCCTTCCGTTTTTAATTAAGATTGACATAGTATTTTCTATAGATATTTACTTAATAGCTTTTTGAGTTCTTCCTTTTGTGGAAGATACAATTGATATTCTTTTGCAAAAATCTGATTATTGTCTTCCGGTAATGTGTATTTTATTACAACGTCGCGTTTTTCTTTGCACAATATAATTCCCACAGTCGGATTTTCTTCGGTAGTTTTGATTTCCCTGTCATAATAATTGACATACATTTGCATCTGACCGATATCTTTATGTGTTATTTTTCCAATCTTCAAATCAAACAAGACAAAACATTTTAATAACCGATTATAAAATACCAAGTCAATATAATAATGATCGGGACCATCCGAGAATCGTTTTTGTCTCGCTACAAATAAAAAGCCTTTTCCAAGTTCTAAAAGAAATTTACCAAGATTGTCAATAATTGCCGATTCCAAATCACTTTCGGAATACCGGTGCGATTCCTCTAATCCGAGAAATTCTAAAATGTATGGTTCTTTCAAAACATCATCAATATGTTCAATGATTTGACCTTTTTCTGCCAGTTTTTTTACGGCGGGTTTGTCTTTACTTAAAAGCAGTCGCTCAAAAAGAGATGAATTTATCTGGCGGTCAAGCTCCCGAACAGACCAATTATTTTCTGCTGTTTCTATCAAATAAAAATTACGTTCATCTTCATCTTTTACACTCAAAAGCCTGACAAAATGAGACCATGACAATTTTACAATCACTGATTGAACTTTTGAGAGTTCAGATTGTGCAGACAGTGTCTGCCATTTTCCATTTTCAGATTTGGCAGACAGTGTCTGCCAAATTGGAAATGAAATATAGAACTGTCGCATTTGTCTTAAATTTCTATATGAATAACCCTTACCAAAAGACCTTGTTAGATCATTAGATAAGCGTTTAAGTAAAGCCGTTCCATATTCCGCTCTCTCTTTTCCGCTTTGTTCGTATTCAACAATATATCTGCCTATATGCCAATAAGTATATACCATTGTTTGATCAATAGTTTTTACTACTTTCGTTTTGGCATCAAACAGTAATGTCTCAATAGTAGAAATTAGCCCATTGTATTTTGAGGCCGTTAAATCAGAACCACTATTGTTAGATTTTTTGGGCATGTTAATATTATTTGTGTTAATTCGAGTCTATTTTTCAGCTTTATATTACATATTCATCTGCTATACCAATAGCCTTTGAAATTATTTCTAATCCTTCATCAATCTGTTCTTTAGTAATACATAGCGGCGGTGCCATAAATATCCAGTTCCATCTTACGAATGTAAACATCCCTAACTCACGAATTTTACCGGCAATATTATTTGTTATTTCCATTTTATCCGGTTTTGCATTCCAGGGGGTAATCGGTTCTTTGGTTTCCCTGTTCTTTACCAGTTCAATAACACCAAATAATCCTGTATTACGGTAATCACCGATAGATGGATGTTTGTTTATCAAGCCTTCCATTCTTTCATCTAAGTATCTGCCCATAACCGTGGCATTCTCTAATAAATTCTCATCTTCATAAACCTTAATAGTTGCCAGGGCAGCAGTGCACGAAACCGGATGAGATGAATACGTTAAACCCAGTGGTAAAACATTATTATCGAAATGCCTCGCTATTTCTTCTTTAACAATAATTCCGCCTAACGGAATATATCCTGAAGTTAATCCTTTTGCCATACAAATAATATCGGGTTCAACCCCATGGTGCTCAATGGCAAACCATTTGCCTGTCCTGCCAAAACCGCTCATCACTTCATCATCTATCGTCAATATCCCGTATTTATCAGCAATGGCTTTTATCTTCTGCCAGTATCCTTCAGGAAATTTAATGCAACCGGATGAACCTGATTCACCTTCCATAATGATAGCAGCAATACTCTCAGGGTTTTCAAACTGAATAATCCTTTCAATTTGTCGGGCAGATTTTTCAGCACATTCTTCCGGAGTCTTACTACCCCAGGGACAGCGATAAACATAAGGATTCTCAATATGAATAATATTAGGCATTCCCTGGCTGTCAATTGGAAATTTTCTCGGATCACCGCCGGCAGACATGGCAGCATAAGTAGCACCATGATATGAACGGTATTGCGCAATAATTTTATGCCTTCCCGTGTAAACCCTTGCCAGCTTTATTGCATTTTCAACAGCATCTGCTCCGCCTAATGTGAAAAACGTTTTGTTCAGACTTCCGGGAGATATTTCTGCGAGCTTTTTTCCAAGTTCTCCTCTGACCTTTGTGATCATTCCCGGATAAACATAACTGACTTCTTCCATTTGTTTTAAAACCGCTTCACGAATTGCGGGGTGTCCGTGACCAATATTTACATTCATCAACTGTGATGAAAAATCAATATATCTTTTTCCATCCCTGTCGTAAATATAAACACCTTTAGCTCTTTCAACATTAATTGGGTTTAAGCCTGATTGTTTTGTCCATGAAAAGAGGGTATATTTCAGGTTGTTCTGTAAAATTTCGTTTTTGTCAGGAATTCCGTTTTTCATTTCTTTACATTTTTTGTAACTATTTGTTTACAAGAATCATAATTGTATTTGGATAATTGTTATTTGTTATATGTTAATAGTTATAAGTTACAAAATCTTTAACAATTAACATATAACTTAATAACTTATAACATATTAAACCTAACTCATCCAATCAGTCTTTTCCTGTTTTCTCCATTTAGTTGTTACTTTTTTAAGCTGAGTCCAGAATTCGATTCCGCCTTTACCGGTTAAATCACCTACTCCGAATTTAGAATCGTTCCAGCCGCCAAACGAAAAAGGCTCTCGCGGAACAGGAACACCAATGTTCACTCCTATCATCCCTGCACTTGCTTTACTTGCTACCTCATTTGCCAAACCACCGCTTTGAGTAAAGGCAGAGGCTGCATTTCCAAAAGGTGAACTATTTTCAAAAAACATTGCCTCTTCAATATTATCAGCATGAATAATTTCGAAAACCGGCCCAAACACTTCTTCTTCAGGCATTGGTATATTATTAGGATAATCAATAATTGTAGGACCAATGTAATAACCATTTTTATCTCCTTTACCTTCAACCTTTGCGTTCCTGCCATCAACCAGGATTATTGCACCGGATTGTTCAGCTTTATTTATGTAATTAATAATATTTTCCCTGGATTGTTTTGAAATAATCGGGCCTAAATTTAACCCTGGAATTTTATTCCTTGTTTCTTCGCACAACTTTTCTATAATATGATTCACATCTCTGACTGCAATCATAACTGAAGCTGCCATACATCTTTGTCCTGAAGTGCCGCTAAAAGAAGCAGCAATATCATTGGCAGTCATTTCCAGGTCAGCATCAGGGAAAACGACTAAATGGTTTTTAGCGCCTCCCAGAGCCAGGCATCTTTTGAGATTTGATGTAGCTCTTTTATAAACAATTTGTGCAATTTTTGTAGAACCGACAAAAGAAACAGCCTTAATATCCGGGTGATCGCAAATTGCTTCAACAATATCTTTATCTCCGTTTATCAGATTTAAAACTCCGTCAGGTAATCCGGCTTCTTTAAGCATTTCAGCTATTTTAGCAGCAGTTATCGGCACCTGTTCCGACGGTTTTAATATCATACAATTCCCAAGAGCTATTATATTCGGAAGACTCCAGTGAGGAACCATGTGAGGAAAATTAAACGGAACAATAGATGCAACAACACCGAGAGGTACATATTCTGTACGACAAACAACACCATCGCTTACCTTCATTATTTCTCCGGCAGTAATCTGGGGAATTGAGCAGGCAAATTCAGTTAATTCAATGCTTTTTTCTACTTCAGCAGTTGCTTCGTCAATAGTTTTCCCATGTTCGTCATGGATCACTGAAACAAGCTCTTTAATATTATTTTTTAAAATTGTTCTGTACCGGTATAATACTTCCGATCTTTTTTTTGAAGTTAATCCTGCCCATTTCGGAAAAGCTTCCTGTGCAGCCTTAACTGCCTCATCCAGATCATTATATCCTGATAATGGCACGGTTGAAATTATCTTACCGTTTAAAGGGCTAAAAACGTCTAATCTCTTATTATCACTTTGGACAAATTTCCCACCAATATAATTTTTTACTTCTTTGTATTTCATAAAATAATAATTTTAGGTATGTAATAGTTAAAAATCCATATCTGAAATAATTAATAAACAAAAGTACAATCAAATTCACTCACAAAATAAGGAATTAAATTTATTACACACCCTAAATAAAAGTAGCTAAAATAAAAAAATTATGAAACTTTGCAATAGATGAAAACATAAAAGGGTTGGTGTTTCGTTAGTCATGTCGTGATCTTTTTGCAAAATCGTTCAGTGTCAGTATAAATAGCTGATTTAAATTGCATTTTACAATTTTATTGTTATTTTTGCGTCTCTCTATTTTAATTTTCTTATTTCAGGTACAAGAAAACTCAATCTTTAAATCTTTTATTACGTATTATTAACTATTATGAAAAAAATATTGCTATTATTCACAATTTTAAGCATTCTTATTTCAAAAACCACATTCAGCCAGGGAATAATCATCGATCATAATTGTACGGATATCGGTCAAATTCCGGCAGATGTTATTGATGATATCCAGGAAAATATTAAATGGCATTATGCACATACATCGCATGGTCATCAGCTAACTTGCGGCATTGAATACCTTGAAAACACCGACACGTTACTTGACGTTGAAATCGGATTTAAATATCTTCCTGATTCAGCAGGTGCACTTTGCATTTTCGACGGGCAGGAAAATTTTACATACATAACCCCTGAAGGTTATTGGTATACCACTCAAGGTTGGGGATGGACACACAATGTCCTAAATAATAATCCCGAAATCAATGTATCTGCATGGTCGTGGTGCACTGAATTAAATACCTGGACTACAGATAAAGTTCAGCAATACCTAGATTCTATTACATCTTTCGAAGCAGCTTTTCCTAACGTTACATTTGTTTACTTTACAGGCAATGCCCAATATAATGGAATTAACGGATATAATAGATATCTACGTAACCAAATGATCAGACAATATTGTATTGATAATAACAAAGTTTTATTTGACTTTGCTGATATTGATTGTTGGTATAATGGTGAAATGAATTATTATATTTATGAGGGAGATACAATACCTGTTCAACATTCAGCATATAATGGTGCTGGCTGTGGCCATGTTAATGAGCTGTCGTCCATTCAAAAAGGAAAAGCAGTATGGTGGATGATGGCAAGATTAAGAGGATGGGAGGATGGTATCAGAATGAATTTAAAAATTTTCTTAGAAGGACCTTTTAATGATACGGGCATGAATACTAATATTGCAGCTGATGGCAATCTCCCGTTGGCTCAACCTTATAATATCGCTCCTTGGGATTATGCAGGTACCGAAAGCGTTACTGCAATACCAAATGCTGATATTGTTGATTGGGTTCTAATTGAATTGCGCGATACGACAAATGCCTCATTGGCAACCGGCGAAACAATGATTGCCCGGCAGGCAGCCTTCCTGTTAAATGATGGTTCTGTTGTAGGATTGGACGGCACAAGCATTCTCTCATTCTCTCATTCAATCATTCATAATTTGTTTGTAGTTTTATGGCACAGAAACCATCTTGGCATAATGTCAGCCAATCCCTTAACAGAATCAGGTGGTGTTTACAGTTATGACTTTACTACCGGTTCCGGTCAGGCTTATGGCGCTGCCCCAGGGCAAAAAGAAATTGCGCCCGGTATATGGGGTATGTTTGGCGGAGACGGAGATGCTGACGGACAAGTTAATTCAAACGATAAATCAAATGTCTGGGTTATACAGGTAGGAACAAATGGTTACAAATCCGGCGACATGGATATGGACGGAAAGGTGAATAACCCGGACAAGAATGATGTTTGGATTGGGAATGTCGGAGCGAATAGCCAGGTACCGGATTAGATAGTTCGATGTTTGAAGTTCTAAGAACTATAAAATCACTATACCAAATTAGCAAACCCCATAAAAGCCAGTGCAAGAATACCTGCAGAAATAAGGGCAATGGGTACGCCTCGCATACCTTTTGGAACCTCCATTAATTCCAGATGTTCTCGAATACCGGAAAATAATACTAATGCCAAACCAAAACCAATAGCATTGGCAATAGCAAAAACAACACCTTCCATCAAGTTAAAATCTTTCTGGATTGTCAGGATGGCAACACCAAGTACAGCACAGTTAGTTGTGATAAGCGGAAGGAAAATACCCAATGCCTGAAACAAAGCAGGACTGACTTTTTTAAGGATGATCTCCACCATCTGCACAAGTGAAGCTATTACAAGGATAAACGTAATAGTTTGGAGAAATTGAATTCCGAATGGATTCAATACATAATTCTGAATTAACCATGTTACAATTGTAGCTAATGTCATTACAAATAATACTGCTCCACTCATTCCGATAGCTGTATTGATCTTTTTAGAAACTCCAATAAACGGGCAAATCCCGAGAAACTGGTTCAGAACTATGTTATTTACAAATATCGCCCCGATGATGATGATGATGTATGTCATTTTTTATTGATTATTGATTATTTTCTATTGACTATTTTGCAATTTAAAAAATCTAAAATCTAAAATCTAAAATTCTTTATGTCGTTTTCTTCAACCTGTTCATTATCGCAATTAAATATCCAAGAGCAATAAAAGCACCTGGCGGTAATATAAACACCAGCACTCCATCTCCCTGGATAAATTTCATGCTTAAAATTGCACCGCTTCCCAAAATCTCTCTCACAGCACCAAGCAAGAACAAAGCAAAAGCAAAACCTAATCCCATTCCAAGTCCATCAATGACAGAAGAGATAATATTATTCTTAGATGCAAATGCTTCTGCCCTGCCAAGCACAATACAGTTAACAACAATAAGCGGAATAAATAATCCCAGCGCTTCAAACAATGCAGGTGTGTATGCCTGCATTGTAAGTTCAACAATCGTAACAAAGGATGCAATTATTACAATGAACGACGGGATCCTGACCTTGTCGGGAATTAAATTTTTAATAAGTGATACTACCAAATTCGACATTACAAGAACAAACGTAGTCGCCAATCCCATTCCTAATCCGTTAATTGCTGTAGTAGTAACCCCCAGTGTCGGACAAAGCCCGAGAAGTAATACGAATACCGGGTTGTCCTTTATAAAACCTTTAGTGAAATTTTGTAACTGATTCATATTTATAAATATTAAAAGATACAAGAACCAAGATTCAAGAATCAAGAAAATTGATTTATGATATATTTAAAATAATAATGATAATAAAAAATTATAAGACTTATTTACTTTACTTAATGATTTTCTAAATCCGAATATCATTTTTTGGACCTCCTGTATTTCCTCAGAAATTTTTAAATAATCTATTTCTAACAGATAATCTAAATCAAAAGATAGTATAATCTGTGTTTCAAGTTCGAATGCTGATGAAAGAGCAATATTTAAAAATCTACGAAAATCCCGATCAGAATTTCTTCCTGAACCTTCAGCTATATTCGAAGGAATTGAAATAGCCGATCTCCTAATCTGGCTAACAAGTCCAAATTTCTCTTCTTCAGGATAATCTTTTATTAATAAATATATTTTTTTTGTTAGAACTCTTGATTTTTGCCAAATTTTCAATTCCTTAAAATTATGCATCTTATGATATTTTATTTAGTTAATTATAATCTTAATTCTTATTTCTTATTTTTTGGTTCTTGCTTCTTGGTTCTTGACTCTTGATTCTTGATTCTTGACTCTTGGTTCTTGACTCTTGATTCTTGACTCTTGCTTCTTAAACTCATCATAAGCCCTTTGAACTGCATCGCAGAAAGCACGTGAGCTGATGGTAGCGGCTGTGATAGCATCTACATCACCTCCATTTTTTGTTACTTTTAGTTTAAATTCCGTCGGGTTTTTCCCATTAAACTGATTGCTCCAATCAGATTTCGTTTTATCCATTTTATCGCCAAGTCCGGGAGTTTCTTTATGTTCGAGCACGGCTGTATTATTGATAACACCTTCCGGATTTAACCCAACCATGATCCAGACCCTGCCGCTAAAGCCTCTATCAGTATAAGTCTTGATTGCAGTGCCGACTTCCTCACCATTTTTTGTCGCTTTAAAAAATGTTAAAGAATCACTTCCACCTTCCGGTAAAATTTTATACTCACTTATATTATCAAATTCAGGAAGCACTTCACTGATTGCTTTTTCTATTTTCAGCAGTTTAGCAATTGCTATCGGCTCTTTTGTAACCGTATAAACACCACCAAGCGTAAGTGCAGCAATGGCAGTTACCACAAAGAGCGTTAAAACCATATTTACGAATGACGATTCTTTTTTTGCCATTTTTTGATTGTCTATTGTTAATTGTTTATTAATTCTTAACCGTTTCTCCAAACCTTTTCGGCTTAAATCCTCTATCTATCAACGGTACAAAAGCATTCATTATCAGAATTGCAAATGAAACACCTTCGGGATATGCACCGAACACCCTGATCAATATCGTTAATATACCTGCTCCTGCTCCAAATATCAACTGCCCTTTAGCCGACATCGGTGAAGTAACCATATCCGTCGCCATAAAGAACACACCCAGCATCATACCTCCTGTTATTAGATGAAACAAAGGATCAATGAAATATGAAGGATCGGCTAACCATAGAATGCCTGAGAAAATAATCGCACTTCCGAGATATCCCGCAGGAATGTGCCACGTAATAATTTTCCTGAACAACATATAAATTGCACCTATCAGCAATGCAATTGCCGATATTTCACCGAGCGATCCTCCCATATTACCAAGCAATTGATCAACATAAGAGGGTATTCTGTAAGTTACTTCAACTCCATCCTGTATATATGTTATCCCATCCTGCATCACTTTCTGAATTGTTGCCCCTTCCTTATAAAGTTCTCCTTTTAATGCTCCCAATGGTGTCGGTCCGGTAATAGCATCGGTAACAGCTTTGGTAAACAATGGTTTTGGAACCGGCCAGCTTGTCATCTGAACCGGGAATGATATTAACAGGAAAACCCTGCCCACCAATGCAGGATTAAAAATATTTTTACCCAGACCCCCAAACGACATTTTCCCTATTCCGATAGCTACAATAGCGCCGATTATAATAATCCACCATGGTAAATTACAAGGTACATTAAAAGCAAGCAAGACACCTGTGATAATTGCAGAGCCGTCAGTTATGCTGATCTCACTTTTAAGTAAATATTTTTGAATAAGATATTCTACCAGTAAACAAGCAACAACAGAGATCAAAAGAACCCTTACAGCACTGAGGCCAAAGAAATAAATTGAAACAAGGGCAGCCGGGATCATTGCGTAAATAACGCCGTACATGATCTTGTTTACCGAGTTATCGGTGTGAACATGAGGAGAACCTGAAACTCTTAATATATTCATAAGTTGTTAATTTCTAAATCCAAAAACCAAATATCTATTTTTAAAATAACTAAATCATTTTTTCGACCTTGTTCTAATGATTTGTCCGACTATATTTTTACCAAGCCTGATGTAGTCAAGCAATTGACGATTTGCCGGACAAGTATATTGACACGAACCACATTCAATACAATCCATAACCCTTTCTGCTTCTGTTCTTTCATAGTCTTCTATCATCACTGTTTTTTCAATCAAATAAGGTTCAAGTCCCATAGGGCAAACAGAAACACACTTTGAACATCGGATACAATTCTTGATAATTTCCCTGTCGGATTCTTCCTCCTTCATTATCAGTATTCCTGAAGTGCCTTTAACAACAGGCACATCAAGTGAAGTTAATGCCTTACCCATCATAGGACCGCCACCGATAACCTTACCCGTATCTTCAGGTAATCCTCCGGCAGCTTCAATCAGATCTGATATAGGTGTACCAATACGCACCAGCCAGTTTGAAGGATTTTTAACCGACTTGCCCGTTATGGTTACGACCCTTTCAAAAAGCGGTTTGTTCTTTTGAACAGCTTCATACACTGCATAGGCAGTACCTGCATTATTTACAACAGCACCAACCTCAACCGGAAGTTTACCGGAAGGCACTTCCCTGTTAGTTAATGCTTTTATAAGTTGCTTTTCAGCGCCTTGCGGGTATTTCACTTTTAGTGCATAAACTTCAATTCCTTCGTAGTCTTTTGCCAATTCTGTTAAATATTCAATCACATCAGGTTTGTTATTCTCAATCCCAATCATGGCTTTGGCAACACCTAATGCTCTCATTAAAATCTTTGTTCCTGTCAGTATCTGCTCACCTTTTTCCATCATAAGCATGTGATCGGAAGTAAGGTACGGTTCACACTCCACTCCATTTATAATAAGCACTTCGGCTTTTTTACCATCAGGAACCATTAATTTAACATGAGAAGGGAATGCTGCGCCACCAAGCCCGACAACCCCCATAGCATTGATCTTGTCGATGATCTCTTTTTGGCTGAGTGTGATATCCTTCTTTATTTCATCACTTCTGTCAATTGTATCTTCCCATTCATCGCCTTCAACATCAATAACCACGGCAGATTTCCGGTATCCGCTTGTATCGATTACATTATCAATTTTTTTAACCTTTCCTGAAACAGAGGAGTGTATATTGGCAGAAATAAAAGCCTCACCTTTAGCAATAAGCTGCCCTGCTTTCACCTGGTCGCCACGGTTAACCAAAACTTTAGCCGGCGCTCCAAGATGCTGTGAAAATGGGATATAAGCAACTTTAGGAATCGGCAATATTTCTATCTGCCGGTCTTTCGATAGCTTATTCTCTGCCGGATGAACACCTCCGGGTTTGAATGTCTTTAACGAACCCATTTAATATTTACGATTTTAGATTTTAGATTTTAGATTTCAAGTCAACATTACTATTCACTATTCACCACTCTCCTCTCCGGTTCCGGGTTTTTCCGGTCTGTTATCTTTATCTTTTGCTTTAGCATCAAGAACCGTTTCTTTTGTAACAGTCTCCTTTTTTTCTGTGGGTTTTTCAGATTCAGCCGGTTTAATCGGTTTCGGTTTTCTTGGCGGAAAGTTAAGCTCCCAGATTGCATTTGTGGGACAAACCTCTACGCACTTTCTGCAAAGCCTGCACTTTGCAGGATCGATGTAAGAAAGATTGTTTTTAATAGTAATGGCATCAAATTCACATACTTTTTCGCACTTACCGCATCCTATACAAGCTACTTTGCAATTTTTCCTTGCTATGCCACCTTTTTCTTCGTTCATGCAACTAACAAATATCCTTCTGCCTTTTTTACCCTTAGGTCGTAATTCAATAATGTCTCTCGGACAAGCTTCCACACATGCACCACAGGCTACACATTTATCATTTACTTCAGGCAAACCGGTTTCGGGATTCATGTGAATAGCATCGAAGTTACATACAACCACACAGTCCCTGAGTCCTAAGCAACCAAACGGGCAGCCACCTTCTCCGCCGAAAAGGCTATGCGCAAAAGCACAACTATTGGCACCTTCGTAAGCGACTTTTTTTGGTGAATTTGTAAAAGAACCATTGCACCTGACAACGGCTATTAATGGTTCTTGTTCTTCGACCTCTAATCCGAGGATTTTAGCCACTTCAGCCATAACATCATTACCGCCAACCGGACAATTCAGTCCTTCAAGATTACCTTTCTGATTACCCTGGTTTACGGCTGCTTCGGCAAAAGCCCGGCAACCGGCAAAACCACATCCACCACAGTTGGCTGATGGTAACGATTCTTCAACTTCATCAATCTTCGGATCTTCATATACTTTGAATTTCCGGGCAACAAAATAAAGGATCACTGCTGCTATCAGACCTATTGCACCAAGTGAAGCTACAGCAAATATTACTACGTCGTTCACGGTTATAACTTTTTGTAATGTTAATTAATTAACAGTGGCAAAAATATAAACATTTTAAAAGATAGAGATGTTTTTGCTAATTTTCTTAATTTGGAAAGAATCTAAATTTTCAGGGAATTGTGATATAATTCTCAGTCAACACACTCTCTAATTAGTGTTTGTCCATAAAGTCGGCAAAAATCAAAAAAATAAATATATTGCTCATTTTAACCCCCCTGTTTCCCCCCTACAATGGGGAATTTTGGTATTAATTTTTTTGATTTTTATAACTTCAATAGTTTAAAGACAGTCTCTAATTATTGACTATTCCCGTATTTGCTGGATTTTCTATTGACCCCATTTTCGTTCCTCCAAAGGGGAAAACTTTTTTCCTGGTTCCTGGCTCTTAATTTTACAAAACTATTTCACACCGGCATTAAACTTCAGGGTTACTTCGCCTGGCGATATGATAAATTCATAAAATTATCTTTGTATTATAAAAAAAATATGTACTTTAGCAATCATATAAACACCATTAACAAAATGACAACAGGAAACCAAAACTTATATCTCTTTATTTTTCAAACACATAATTTAGCAGGCAACTATGCCCAAAGTGGAAATAAGAGGCATAGGGTGGTGGTTATCCAGTAGTTAGCAACAAGGCGAAGGCCACCGCACATTTAAGCACTTTCGGTTTTTTGGCGAAGCACAGGCTGAACGATGAAAAACCAAAAGAGCTTAAATTGGGACTAACGCTCAAAAAAAAGAGAAGACCAAGACAATGTGATAAACAAAAAACCAAAACCGAATAAAAATGATCAAAGTAATTATTGTTGACGACCACCCACTAATGCTTGACGGAATCAGAACAGCTTTAAGTGATTCTACGGAAATAAAAATAATTGGTGAGGCAATGAATGGTAAGGATTTGTTAAAATTGCTTAGCACTAATCTTCCTGACATCATTTTACTCGACATTATGATGCCTGAACTAGACGGAATTGAGACCTTAAAGATTGTGAAAAAGAAATTCAGGCATGTTAAAGTTATTGTACTTACTCAGTTTGGAGAAAGACGGTTTATAAAAAACTGTATTGATTTAGGTGCTGAAGGATTTTTATTAAAGGATTGTGGAACATCTATATTAAAGGATGCAATTATTGCCGTATTCAAAGGAGGTACATACTTCAATTCCTACAATTTCAATAGAAATAAATTGCATAAACATTTCAAGCCAGATATTCTTTCAAACAGGGAATATGAAATACTGACTTTAATAGCTGGTGATAAACCTTGCAAAGAAATTGCAAATCGTTTAAACTTAAGCATAAACACTGTAAGAACATACCGTAACCGTTTATTGATAAAATCCGGAAACAATACTCTTGCAGGTTTGGTTCAATGGGCGAACGACAATAATTTGATATAGTATTTGTCATCAAAATGATGACAAAATAAATTTCAGTTTGTCATCATTTTGATGACAAAAAATGATTTCATCTAACTTATCTTTGCAGGCAAATAATAACTCTAAAAATGTTAGAAATGATTTGCGCTGTGAAACCTATAAAATTAGTGCCTCCCTGACAGGAGAGAAAAATAATCTTCGTACATTTACAGGAAATAAAAAACTAATATCATGAAAGCAAAAAAATTATTTCTTGCAGCATTGTTAACCATAGCCTTCGGAAATGCAACATTATACTCACAACCCCAGTGGAAATTCCATATTGCTTTTGAAGATGGTACCGGTGCCAAAGATACTATGTGGTTTATTTGGGATGAAACAGCTACAATATTCGGTATTGATACAGCTCTGGGTGAAGGACAGGCAATTATTAATCAAGATGAATTTAATGTATTTACCTTACTTGGAGTCTATCCAAATCTTGATACAAGCAAGGTTTTTGCAATTCCATATAATGAATATTTTGAAAAACAATTATTTGCAATAAACTATGCACTTCCACTAAAACTTAGTTGGGATTCTTCACTGTTCCACGCAGATTTTCTTCCACCAGAACCAGTGGGATGGGTTAATTATGCCCGGTTATACAGTGACTATTTTTTCTGGATAAATAATAATCCAAACAATCAGGACTTCGATATGACTTTAATAGATACTGTAATGTCGCCGGATCCATCAATAACCGATCCATGGTTCTGGCAACCCTGGATACATTTTCCTATCAATGTTTATATGCATCAGGAACCACAGACAAATGTTAAATTAGAAGTTAGCAACAGTTTATTGTTCAATATTTATCCTAATCCTTCAAATAATTTCCTGAAAATCGAAAGTAATAATGAAATCAGGCAAATCCGAATTTTGAATATTTCAGGTGAAACTTTATATAAAGCTAATATATTAGAAAATAGCTATTCTATCGATATCTCATTTTTAAAGAATGGAATTTATATTTTAAAACTTATTTATTCTAAAAATCAATATTATTATGAAAAATTTATTAAGAGTGATTAGCATTGTAATTATTTATCTAAATGCGATAAGTCCTATAATAAGCCAGGATGTACTAAATAATGATACTATAGTATATCCTCCCGATGAAAGCGATCCTTATTCAAGCACCTATGGGTGGTATTTGCCAGTAAATGGTACACTTAGGATTTTGATAGTTTTTGCTGAAATTGAATATGACACCGGAACAGATCCGGATCCCGCAACAAATAATGATGACTGGATGCCTCATTCCTTACCAAACTGGGCAGATCAGATTCTCGATGTGAACGTTCCTTCAGGAACCCCGCAAGGGCTTTTGACACGGTATTACCTGGAGGCTTCATTAGGTGAATATAATGTACTTGGCGATCACTTACTCGCACCAAATAATGGTGGTGTATTTAAAGTTCTACGAAGTCAACTATTAAGCAATTTTGATTTTTCTGCATTAATTAGTGAGATTAATTCTCAAATGGCAGGTAATTTTGTTACTGGACATGGGCTAAATAATGTTTCATATTTTGACAACTGGACACACGTGTCTGGGAGTCCAACAAATCCTAGCGGAAAACCAAAAATAACACCAAGCACAGATAATCCAAGCAGGATAGATCATTTAATGATCATCTGGAGAAATCATTTTTATTTACAGGGGACTGGCGGAACATACACTGTATATAATAATGCAAATATTGTTGGGTACCCTATTAGTGGTGTTAGTATTAATGGATCAAATGGTAATTCTATGCCTATTAATACATTACGCCATGAGTATGCACATAGTCTTTATGGAGGTAATAATTTCCATGCCGGAGGAGGTGGAAGTCATGAAAATTATTTTATTCCTAGGTCGGGTGGATGGAGTAATCTAGGTTTATCCGGATGTTCTCTTTTAACATGGAATGGTTGGGATAGACACTCTAAAAATAATCAAAAAGAAGTTTCCTGAAGTTAAGTGTATCATATTATCTCAATTTGGGGAAAGAGGGTTGATTAAAAAATGTATGGAATTGGGAGCTGACGGTTATTTATTAAAGGATTGCAGTAAGCAGGATTTAATAAACGCCATAAAAACAGTAAATGAAGGTGGCACCTGGTTTGAAATACATTATAAAATCAAAGTAACAACTTTAGATAAGCCAAAACTTTCAACAAGGGAAAAAGAAGTCTTAAAATTTATTTGTATGGAATTTAGTAATAATGATATTGCAAAAAAACTTAATATTTCTAAATCCACCGTAAATACCTATCGTGCAAGACTGATGCAGAAAGCTGGGGTAGAAAATGATATTGGCTTGTTTAAATGGGCTTTAGAAAACAAAATGACTAATTTATAACCAATATAAATTGCAACTTTTATAATTATTATTCTTTGAAGTAATGCCTTATTTTACAGGGTTTTTCAAAGGTTTGTAGCAATTTAGCTACAAATTTTTTTCAGCGTGTATCATTTTAACTACATTTTTTTATAAATTTCTACATAATTTTACCTTTTTAATAAAATAAACAAAAATGAAAAACCTGATTTTTATTCCGTTATTGTTAGTCATATCTCTTTTACAAGCTCAAAACGGGAAATGGCAAACACAAGCAATAGAGACTAACAACAACCTTTACGGACTCTCTTTTACCGATTCTTTAACCGGCTGGATTTGTGGGGAAAACGGCTTGATGTTACATACAACCGATGGATATAACTGGAATCAACAGCCAACCCCGGTTACAGTGAACCTGTATGATGTTTTTTTCCTTAATGCATTGCAGGGATGGTCTTGTGGCGATAGCGGTACGATTATACATACTAATAACGGTGGACAAGTTTGGGAAATACAAGAATCACAGATTAACGACAGAAGGTTTGTTTCAATTGAACTAACAAATTTTAATGGACTAATTTATGGATTTAGTGTTGGCGATTCAGCAGTTACGGGAACATCAAATGGAGCCGAATGGATTGGATTAACTCCTTCTAATATGTATTATGATATAACTTATTGGGATCCTTATGATGGGTTCAGGGCTTGTTTCTTGACCCCCTATCAAATGGTATGTACAGATGATTTCGGTTGTACCTGGGAATGGGTAGCTGTTTTTGAATGCGTACAATATGGCATTATCAGAAAAGACAAACCTTTTGCCTGGATATATAATACTTGGACTGTAGGTGAAAATGGTACAGCATATTTCAACTATTATCCAGGAGATTTCTACCCATTTTATCCTGCTCAAACACCCGACACCCTTGATTTATACGAAGGCGATGTGGATGAATACGATTCAACAATATGGGCAGTTGGTGAGATTGGTGAGATAATTTACTCAACAGACTTTGGTGTATCATACCAGAAATACCCTTCGCCAACATCATATAATCTATATGATGTTGAGTTTTCGGGCAAAGAAACCGGTTGGGCAGTAGGCGATAGCGGAACTTTATTAAAATACACAGGTGAATGGGTGGTAACGGATTTGCAAGAGGAACAAAACAAAGAAAATAAAATTAAGTTACAAATAACTCCAAACCCGTTTACTCATAAAGTTTCAATTGGTGTTGATATTTGGAAGGATAAACAATTATTGCTCAAGATATATGACCTTAACGGAACAGTAATTAAAAATCTTTATACCGGTATAATGAATAAAGGTTATAATAAGATAATGTGGAATGGTATAAATAATGCCGGTCGGCAAATAAAAAGTGGTGTTTATATTATTAAGCTATTTTCTGATAAAAAAGTGATTACTCAAAAAATAATTAAAAAATAAAAAAAACCGCAAAGCACCTAATAAGGGCCGGTGCAATGCGGCTTTAATTAACTAAATTAATAATTAATTAAAAAAAGGAGGACAAAACTATGAAAAATTTTGTTTGTTATTTTCTTGTCATGATTTTTGTTTTCGTTTCCGAAAACATTTTTTCGCAATGTGAAATGCTAAGTGATGACGGTGGAAGAACTTACTACACAAGTTGTGAGGATGGAGAGTTGAATATTACAGACCCTCCGGTTTCATCCCTTACAATTACTGACTATGAAATGATATTTGAATTGATCCCGGGTGATTATGGAGTTCAAAGTACCTGTGCTTTCGGCGATGCAAACCTATTTTCTACGGGTTAAACCCAAAATTCATTATCATGAAAATAAAAGTTTTTAAACCGCCTTAATTAGAAAAAAAAGTGTAATTTTATCAATACTTTTTAAAACAATAAATTATGAAACGGATAACACGATTTTTTTTGATTGCAATTCTTCAGGTAACGTTTTTACAAGCATTTTCACAGGATTTTTGGGAAGAAATAATCTTACCTGATTCATTCGCATATCGTTGTATGGATATAAGTCCAATTGGTGATATTTATCTTGGGATGCGTGGTTTTAGTTATCCTGGTGGTATATATCGCTCAACTGATAATGCCCAAACATGGCAATATCTCGGATTAACGGAAAAACCTGTTTACGCATTGGAAGTTTGTTCGAACGGGGATATTATTGCAGGAGTATTTTCGGGTATTTTCAAATCATCTGATAACGGCAATACCTGGTACGAGGTCTATTATTCATCAGGGAATATGACCAACATAATATCACTTTCAAACGGATATGTATTTGCTGGAGGGGTTGATAATTTACACGGGATAATCCGTTCAGATGATTTCGGTGAAACCTGGGATACAGTTCATGTTTTTACCAATTACGGGCAGGAAAACCTTAAAGCCCTGGCAGTTTCAGCAGAAGGTCATGTATATGCAGGTACCTATAACATGTTCGGTGAAGGAAGCATCTGGTTTACTATCGACCTGGGAGAAACATGGACGGAAATAAGCATCCCGGATTTTTCACCTTACTGGCCCTGGATATTTTCACTTGCAGTTCATCCGCAGGGCGATTTGTTTGCTGGATTTTATGGCCAGGGTTTGTATCGTTATAATTTCACAACACAACAATGGACAGCTTTGTATCTTCCATGGGTTACACCCGATGATATCTTATTTATCGGGGATTATAAAATATTTGTCGGACTTTACCAGGATCCAAATGGTGGTGCTGGAGTAATTTATTCAGAAGACGGAGGCCAGAATTTTACAACATTGAACAGTGGAATTAATGGAGGTAATGGAGGTTCAATTGGATATCTTTTTCGACATCCGAATAATTTAATCTTTGCATTAGGCTGGGGCTTTTACAAAAGTACAGTACCTGTATTTACTGATGTAAATGATAATGTTGAAACCGAAACAATTCGGTCTCTAAATTATCCAAATCCATTTACAGATAAAACAATAATTGGATGGTGTATTTCAGAAAAAGATAAATTCGTAAACATTACTATTGTAAATGCATCCGGTAAAATAATTTTGAAAGAAAAAATCATTAACAACGGTAATTATATATTTCACGCCGGTAACATAAAATCCGGAATTTATTATTATTCTATTTTAGTGGGAAATAATTTATATACTGGAAAAATGATTTGCGTAAACTAACTTCTAAATTTTTATAATGATGAAAAAGATAACTAAATATTTCTTGTTCTTAATTCTTCAGGTTACGTTTTTACAGGCATTTTCACAGGATTTCTGGGAATTGGTTATAACAGGAATTGATTCAACTTTTTCCAGGTGCATTGATATAAGCCCTGAAGGAGATATTTATCTCGGGATGAATGGTTATAGTTATCCAGGAGGTATTTACCGTTCAACAGACAATGCACAATCCTGGGAATATTTAGGATTGGATGAAAAACCGGTTTATTCAATTGAGGTTTGTATTAATGGTAATATTGTTACCGGTGTAAAAAATGGAATATTTAAATCAAATGATAATGGAGTTAGCTGGTATCAAACTTATTGGCCTGTAGGAAATATTACTAATATACTTTCATTATCGAATGGTTATATTTTTGCAGGGGGAGTTGATAATTTGCACGGGATAATCCGTTCAGATGATTTCGGTGAAACCTGGGATACAGTTCATGTTTTTACAAATTACGGGCAGGAAAACCTTGAAGCCCTTGCAGTTTCGGCTGAAGGGCATGTTTGGGCAGGAACGCATAATATTTTCGGACAAGGTAGTATAACCTTTACGACCGATTTGGGTGAAACCTGGACTGAGCTTGATTCTCCTTGTAATTACACCCAGGTGTTCTCTCTTGCTATTAAACCGCAAGGTGATTTGTTCGCCGGTTTTCACAGTGAAGGTTTATACAGGTATAACTTTATGAACCAGCAGTGGACAGCGCTGTATTATCCTTGGGTTTCCCCTGACGATATTTTATTTATCGGGGATTATAAAATATTTGTAGGATTGGGGCCAGACGGATATGGTGGTGTTATTTATTCAGAAGACGGTGGTCTGAGTTTTAACTCGTTGAACAGCGGCATTAATGGTGGCAATGGTACTTCAATTAGTTATCTTTTTCAACACCCGAATAATTTTATTTACGCTGAAGGTTTGGGTTTTTATAGAAGTGTTCTACCTGTTTATACTGATGTGAAAAATGTTGAATTTTCTGAAACAGAACAGACATCAAATGCTCCGAACCCTTTTACTAATAAAACAGTTATTCAATGGAATAATTCAGAAAAAGATAAATATGTAAACCTTGTTATAATAAATTCATCAGGTAATTCAATTTTGAATGAAAAAATTGAGAATACAGGTGAATATTTTTTTCAAAACAATAATTTAAAACCTGGAATATTTTTTTACTCATTGGCTGGAAAAAAAAGTATTTATTCAGGAAAAATGGTATTGATAAAATAAACGAACTGCAAATTTATTTGCAAACTTGATTTTTCTTCCTGCTTCTATTAATTGAAGCATTCCTTAATTTTATTCTTAAACAATTTTCTTTAATTTTTTTTATAATAATTTTAAATTTTAATATCATGAAACAGATAAATTTAATAAATTTTTGTATTGCATTTTTAATGAGTGCTATTTTCGGATTAACAGTATCCGGACAATCAAACGACCCTGCTGCTGCATCGGGTTATATTGAGGATGACCAGGAATTCTGGGACAATACTCCTCATCTAATACTTTCGCCTGAATCGGATAATTGGGATTTGCCTACGGAAGTGGATAATTCAGTTTTAATGTATTTTCCTTGGACTTATATAGATGGTGATTTATGGAGACATATTTACATTCAGGGTGGTAACGGTGCATGTGCAGCGGTTTCAACGGTTCATTACACTTTAACGTATGAATTGAACCGCGTACGTGAAGCCTACGGACTGTATGATGAAAACAAATGCCCGGCAAACTTCACATGGAACTTTTTAAACGGCGGTGTTTTTGGTGCGGGTTCTTCGTTTACCGGTAATTTAAATATTCTTAAAACAAACGGTTGTCCAAGTTGTATTGAATGGGGTAGTTGTGATGAGGATAATTATGAGGAAAACTATACAATGTGGATGCATGGTTATGATAAATATTTTTCTTCTTATCAAAACAGAATAGAGAGTCATTCGCAAATTTACCCAATGTATAACCCTGAAAAACATGAACTGATGAAACACTGGCTTGCCAACCACAACGAAGGTGCGGAAACCGGAGGACTGATAGTTTTTTCAAACTTTGGAGCATGCACAAGCACAGTAGATCTCCTTCCCCCAAGTAATCATGCAGGAGATAAAGCAGTAGTAGAGTGGGGTACGGCTTGTAACCATGCCATGACAATTGTTGGATATTGCGATGATGTAATGTGGGATTTTAACGAAGATGGCCAGTTTACAAATAACATTGACCTGAACGGAGATGGTAATATTGATGTAAGAGATTGGGAAATAGGAGCATTTATTGTAGTAGGCTTAGGCCATTACGATTATGCACAGGAAGGTTTTGTTTGGGTAATATATAAAACTATGGCTGAGTGTACTAATCAATCTGCAATTGTAGAGCATGTTGATGATGGTTATGAGCCGTTAATTGAAATAAAAGGTGAGTTGGTTCATAACAAACGAAACAATATGAGAGTACGAATGGCACAGGGAGAGAATGCAAACAGTAATCCTCCATCTGCATATGATGATTGGAGAAATACATTTTTCAAATATGCCGGAGGAGCTAATCCAATGCAAGGTATTGACTATGACCCGTGGTTGGAATTTTCGCTAAATTACGGTCATTATTTTGCCCAGGATGATTTCGGGAAAATATTTCTAAGAATAAATAGTAACAGCTCGGAATCTGGCACACTTGAATATTGGACTTTAGTTGACAGAAGATGGGGCGAAGTATTTGAATTACAATATCCTGAAACAAATATTGAATTACCTGTGAATTCAGATTTGGTGTTTGAAATCCCATACGACTTAATTCCACACGAAACCTATATTGAAGAAGACTTGTTATTGTTCAGCAATATGGTATCCCGCTTTACACCTACCGTAGTCAACGGGGCTACCTTAACAGTTGAGGATGGAGTACAGATAGATATGTACGAAAGCGAAATCCATATTAACCAGGGAAGCTCACTTATTTTACAAGGTAATGTTACAATACTTGCTAAAAAAGGAATTTGTAAACTAATAATAGATGGAAATGTTTCTATCGGATCAAACGTAAGCTTCATTGCCGAAGAAGACGCTCAACTCCAGTTGAGAATTAATAATACAAACATTGATGTTACAATGGATTATGCGCACTTCTCAGGTTCTGCCCTCATTGCTTATAATGATGAGCTAACTGTTACAAATTCCGATTTCACTGACAGCGGCATTTACGGTTTCAACGGAGATTTCGATATAAGCAACACCGAATTTATTTATTCTTTCGTTCATATTGCAAATGCAGACGCAGTCAACAGGCTTGTAAGTATTACCGGTAATTGCAATTTCTCAGGGCTACAAACCGTTCCGGCAATTGACATCGATAATTATCCTAATTTTAAAATAGACAATTGTATGATAAGCGACTGTTCAGATGCAATTAACCTGTTTAATTGCGGTTATGGTAATAAATATCAACAGATAAGTAATAGTGATATTACAGGAAATAGCGCTACGGGGATAACGGTATACAATACAACGGTGGACATTTTGCATAGTGAAATTGTTGATAATAGTTATGGTATAAAATGCCTTGACAGAAGCCAGGTACACATAGAAGGAGATAATCATAATGTTACGCAGGAGATAAAAGACAATAATTCTTATGAAGTACTTGCTACAAGAGGCAGCTTTCCGCAATATTTCCATTGGAACTTAATACAGGATGACGACAACCTGCCGGGCGATCCATTGGTAAAATATACCGGACAGGAAGATGGTCTCGATGTTAGGAACAACTGCTGGGGATATAACTTCAACCCTGAAGATGACCTTGACCCTTATGAGAGTTATTTATGGGAGCCTGTATGGGAGTGCATGAGCGGTAGCGGTTCGGGCGAAGGTTCGGAAGCCGAAGGGATGTACCTTGCCGCAAGAGATAAAATCGTTGCCGAAGATTATGCCGGTGCCAAAGCCGACTTCCTGCAAATCATTAGTCTCTATCCTGCTTCAAAATATTCACAGGCTTCATTAAAAGAAATTTACTCTCTTGAGGCTTTTGTAAGTAATAATTATACTGAGCTAAAAACTTACTACGATTCAGAACCTAACATTACCAACAGTCCTGAACTAAACAAACTAGCAGACTTTCTAATCAATTTCTGCGAAATTAAATTAGAAAACTGGCAAACCGCCATAGCCTGGTTTGAAGATGTGATACAGAATCCCGAATCATTGGAAGATAGCATCTTTGCTATTATTGATTTAGGTTACACTTATTTCCTTATGGAAAACGGTGGATTCAAATCGGCTTACGTTGGTAACATGGCTCAATACAAGCCTGTATCGCGCAAGCAATTCGAGGATGACAGGGATTACCTGCTTTCATTACTGCCGGGTGATGAGTTGAGTAAGACCATGAAAGAAAGTCTTGGTCAGCTTAAGAGCGGCGAATTGCTGCAAAACATACCCAATCCTTTCAACGGTTTAACTCAAATCTTCTATAGGATTGAAGAAGCTGCAACCGTAAGCATTAATGTTTACAACTACACCGGACAGCTTGTAAAATCTTATAACGAGGGAGTGAAAACCGGTGGGGTTCATTATGTTGAATTCGACGCCAATGGCATGTCCAACGGTATGTATTTTTATTCAATTAACATAAACGGAAAAACAAGTGATTCGAAGAAGATGACGGTAGTTAAATAAACATAATTGTTAATGATGAAAGTGAGACCCGGTCTTCTTTGATTTATAATCAGGTTGTGATGCAAAGAATTTCAAATGCCGTTTCATATCATCTAATAAAAGATTTGCCATATCGCGGCTAAAACCATCTTTTACAACAATACGTTCAACAATTAGGTCTTCACGGTTTTTAGGCATTGAATATGCCGGAATCAGCCATCCTCTATCGCGAAGCCGTTCAGACATATCGTACAAAGTAAAGTTGGTTTCTTCCTTAAGCTTCCAGGTAAAAACAGGAATATCACTACCATCACTTACAAGTTCGAACGGGCCAAGTCTGGCTATTTCACCGGATAGATAAAGCGCCACATCATGACAAGATTGCTGAATACTCCTGTATCCCTCCTTGCCTAACCTGAGAAAATTATAGTATTGGGCAACAATCTGGCTTCCGGGGCGTGAAAAACTAAGTGCAAAAGTTGGCATTTCTCCGCCAAGATAATTCACATAAAATATCAGGTCTTCAGGGAGTTCGTTTTTGTCTCGCCAAACAACCCAGCCAACACCCGGATAAACCAAACCATACTTATGTCCTGAAGCATTGATTGATTTAACCCATTTTAACCTGAAATCCCATTCTATTTCGGGTTGGATAAAAGGAGCAATAAAACCGCCGCTTGCTCCATCAACATGGATTGGGATTTCCCAGCCGGTTTCCTTATTCAGCTTATCTAATGCATCATTAATTTCCTTAACAGGTTCGTATTGCCCTGTGAAAGTTGTTCCCATTATAACTGCTACACCAATAGTGTTTTCATCGCATAATTTCACGACTTCTTCGGCATTGATAATATAACGGTCGCCTTCCATGTAAATAAACCTGGGTTCTACATCCCAGTATCTGCAAAATTTCTCCCAGCAAATCTGAACATCTATTCCCAAAACCAGGTTTGGTTTATCAGTCGGTTTTCCTTTTGCCCTCATGCGCTCACGCCATTTCCATTTCATAGCCATACCGCCAAGATGAACAGCTTCGCTGGAGCCAATTGTTGAGCAGCCGGTTGCTTCTTCATGGTCAGGTGAATTCCATAATCTTGCAAGCATATTTACGCAACGCATTTCGAGTTCGGCAGTTTGAGGATATTCATCCTTATCAATCATATTTTTATCAAATGTTTCAGCCATAAGCTGTCTTGCCTCAGGCTCCATCCACGTTGTTACGAAAGTTGCAAGGTTCAATCTTGAATTACCGTCAAGCATCAATTCGTCATGAACAATATTGTAAGCAGTTCGTGGTAACATTTCAATTTCCGGCATTTCATATTTCGGAACATCAACATTTAACCCCCTTCGTCCATAAGTTGGTGTTAAAACACTGTCAGACTCAGGAAGTTCTTGTAATTTTAATTTTTTTGAAAGCATAATATTTAGATTTTAATTGTTATACTGATGCTGTTGGAATTTACAAAAGCAAATTCTTACAGATCAGCATATACTGACGAAATCAAACATTTTAAATTTGCAAACCTGATTTCCGTCAGTATAATATTTTATTAATTATCGTTATTTTGTTTCCAGCCTGGTTTTTTAAGTTGATGAATAATAAGTGGAGCTGCTACAAAAACCAGGACTCCAGCTATAAGGAATATTACATAAAATGTGGGACTGCCAACTGCTATCTGGTCGGGAGGGAAGAAACCGATAAAAAATGCAAACAGAACAGCCAGTATTCCGATTCCTGATATTACCCACATTCCTAATTTTCCACCAGGTACCTTATAAGCTCTTTTTACATTGGGTTGTGTATATCTGAGCCTGATCGCCGTACAATATAAAAGGAAGTACATAATTAAATATGGCGCTACCGTTAAAATTGAAAGGATGAAAAAAGCACTGCTTATATTTGGCATAACTAAGAACACCAATGAAACTAAAGTAACAATACATCCCTGAATTATTAGTATATTTCGTTGTACACCGTTTTTATTTGTTTTAGCCATAAAAGGAGGTAGGTCTCCGTTTGTGGCAGTAGCAAGCAAACCTTTACTAGGACCTGCAATCCAGGCTAACACTCCACCTACAGCTCCGAAAGCAACTAAAAATCCTATTACAGGCAATAACCAATGAATATTGAATTTAGTAAGTAATTCATTAAATCCCTGCATAATACCTGCATTCAAATTAATATCTTTTGCTGGCATTACAGCAGCGATAGCAAGCGATCCCAATGTGAAAATTATAATTATTATAAACATAGCCGAAAAAACAGCTTTTGGGAATTGCCTTGTGGGATTTTTTAATTCGGTAACGTGAACTGCACCAACTTCCATTCCGGCAAATAATAATACGATTCCGGCAAGAAATGCAACACTGTTAAAATTGCTTAGGACAGGGAAAAATTTTATTGCCTGGTGAGTTTCCAGGTTTAAAAATTCAAGTTTATTCCCCATAACGAACCACAAAATACCCAAAATGATAACAAAAACACCAGGAATTAATGTTCCACAAATAACTCCATAGGTTGTAATTTTTCCTGAAGTTTTCATGCCTCTTAAACTGATTAGCGTTGCTGCCCAATAAACAATAAGGATTACAGCTAAATTAAAATATTTACTGTTAGCTAATGACTGGTCTATGAATAAATATGATAATGCTCCGGCAGCAAAAGAGAGGACAGTAGGATACCAAATTACATTTTGTATCCATTGTAACCAGATTGCAGTAAATCCCCACCGGGATCCGAATGCTTCTTTTACCCAGCGGTAAACACCACCGGATTGAGGCCAGCCAGTTGCCAATTCAGCCGAAACTAATGACACGGGTACTAAAAAAAACAATGAAGCAAACAATAAATAAAAAATCATTGTAAGACCTTCTTTTGCCATCATTGGTAAGCCACGAAGACTCATCACTGCTGCAACGTTCATCATTGCTAAAGCAAATACGGTTAGTGTAACTTTTGAATTAATTTTATTCATGATAAATTATTTTTGTTAATAATTATTGAATGTGGTAATTCATTAATAAGAAAGTGGTTAAGCAATAAATTATAAAAAGTATAAAAATATAATTGGAACAAACATATTAAAATTTTTGTAAATTACAAAATAAAAAAATTAATGTGTTTCATAAAAAAACCTATAAAATAAACGGTATCAATGCCTTTCGGCTGACAGGGTAATCCGGAAAATGAGATTTATACCATTTATGATGATTGAGAGCACGAGGTACAAGATTAACTGTTGTCCATAGAGAAAAGGAAAATGCCGGAAGACACCAGCATAAAAGAGCAAACCCTGCCCATTTAAATAAATCCGTTTTCTTTATACCATTTTAAACTGTCAGTTAAAGTTTCGTTTAATGGCTTTGGTTTAAATCCTAATTGCTTTCTGGATTTTGCATTAATAATATTTCTATTTGCCGACTTGACTATCTTAAGCGATTCGGCTGTGAAAAGATCGGGTTCTTTTTTTATTTTCGAATACAAATGAATAAAAGGTAAACCTAACCGGACAATGCTAAAAGGAAGGACAGGCAGATTTATTTTTTTTCCTGTAATTTGTGCAAACATTTTGGCGATTTCTCTAAAGCTTTTCCATCCTCCTGATAAAATATACCTTTCGCCCGGTGTAGCTTTTTCAATTGCATTAACTGCAGCATCAACCACATCACGCACATCAACCCAGTCGTAGCCGCCCGGCACCAAAGCCGGTATCGTGCCTTTATACAGCTTAATAATAAACTGCCCCATAAACGATGGTTTAAAATCGTTCGGACCTAAAACTGCCGTAGGATTTAAAACCACTACATGAAAGTTATCTGAATTTTGTTCTGTAATCCATTTTTCACACTCTGCCTTTGTCCTTTCATAAACAAGACCTGAATTTTCGATCAATGGTCTTGTTTCATCCAATGGCTGGTCAAAAGGATTCGGATCGAGCGTATGAATAGAGCTGAAATGAATAAATTTTGGCACCCCGAGCTTCCTGCATGTTTTTACAATATTTTTAGTTCCTTCAACATTCGTATTATAAACGGTTTCATAGTTGTTTTGACCAATTGAAATCCTCGCAGCCAAATGAAAAACAACATCTGCATTTTTGCCTAACTCCTCAATAGATCGAAAATCGTTCAGACTGCCATTAATTATCTCTAAAGGTAATCCTTTAATAGCTCTCTTATCCTTGTGTAATAAAACTTTAACTTTATTTCCATCGGCAATAAGCCTTCTGGTAAGATTTGCGCCTATATGTCCGCTTGCACCGGTAACAGCAATATTCATTTTTTCATTTTCCTTTTCCTTAGCCTTTAATAATCAATTCACAAAACTATGTTCTCTTATTTTAAAAACAAAAGTTTTTTTAAGACGATCTTTAATAAAATACAGGAACAAATAATAGGGAATCAGGATTCCGATTGAAATAAGACCGGCAACACCTTCATTTTTAAACAAACTCAATGAAACGATCAAGGTAATTAAAAGTATTATAAAAGGAATTACATATCCAAGCATAACCGCTTTTACTCCCAATGTTTTTTCCATTAATACCTCCACCTTGTCTCCTGTTTTATAGTTTTTATTTTCCTTTCGGGGAACTTCAATAATTTCTTCCTGGATTTCAGAAATATTACAAATGCCTTTGGCATGACACGAAGCACAGGCAGACTGGGCAATTATCGAAACATAATAATACTTATCGTCAATATTCCTGATAATTCCATCATGACGAATTGAATCGGGTGTGCATTCAGGCTCTGTGGGTAAAAACTTTTCTCCGGAGTTTTCGCTATTGTCAGTATTCATTTTTATAAAACTTTTTACAAAGATAAAACAAACCCGTACTTATATTTTTTTGTTAATTTTGTTATTTCAAATAATTTTAATTCAAATGAAAATGAAAACCATATCAGTTATCGCATTTTTTTGTTCATTTTTTCTTGTCAGTCATACAGCTTTATGTCAGAAACAAGATGATGTGATCAAAGATGTTGTTCAATCAATTAAAACAACGGATGCCAAAAAACTTGCAGGATTTTTTAATTCTACTATCGACCTTGAACTTGAGGATATTGACGGAAGCTACAGCAAAACACAAGCCGAAATAATAATACGGGACTTCTTCAAAAAATCTCCGCTAAAATCATTTACTCTTAATCACCAGGGTTCTTCCGATGACGGTTCAAAATATATTATCGGCACATATAAAACAACCGGAAAAGAATACAGGGTTTATATACTTTTAAAACCCCAAAATAACAAATTACTTATACATCAGTTACAGTTTGAGAATGACTAAAATTATAAATAACCCCCTTTGTGTTTCCCAAAGGGGAAAATAGTCAATAAAAAATAAATGAACATTGATGAAATAATAGACAAAGCACTGCAGGAAGACATAGGCGGCGGCGATTTTACTTCGCTGGCAACCATTCCCGACAAAACAAAAGGTAAGGCGCAACTTGTTTTAAAGGAGGATGGTGTTCTTGCAGGGATTGATGTTGCAGAACGTGTATTCGGAAAGGTTGATAAAAACATTTATTTCAAAAAGCTTATTATTGACGGTTCGATAGTAAAAAAAGGAGACATTGCATTTACGGTTGAAGGAAAGTCTGTTTCCATTCTTTCAGCAGAACGCCTGGCGCTGAATTTTATGCAGCGAATGAGTGGTATTGCCACATTTACTCATAAACTCGTTACTCAACTTAAAGGATTAAATACAAAAGTGCTTGACACACGGAAAACCACTCCCTTACTCAGGGAGCTTGAAAAATATGCAGTCAGAACCGGCGGAGGAGAAAATCATCGAATAGGACTTTATGACATGATTATGATAAAAGACAATCACATTGATTTTGCCGGAGGAATAAAACAGGCTATTGATTCAACGCACAGGTATCTTGCTGAAAAAGGAAAAAATCTGAAAATAGAAATAGAAGTGCGGGATTTCGACGAGATGGATCAGGTGTTGGAATGTGGAGGTATCGACCGGATTATGTCGGATAATTTTACACCTGCCGAACTTAAAAAAGCAGTAGAAATTATTAATGGAAAGTATGAAACCGAAGCTTCGGGAGGTATCACGCTTGAAACTATAAGGCAGTATGCCGAAACAGGTGTGGATTATATTTCAGTAGGCGCTTTGACGCATCATGTCAAAAGCCTGGATATGAGTTTGCAGGTATTAATTAATTATTTTTAAACTTCAGGCATTTTAAATTTTTCAACGCAGAGGCACAGAGATAATTTTAGTCATTTTTAACTTTAGTCATTATTTTTATGTCATTCAACATTGTCAGATGGAAACCGGTATTGAAATTCCTGAAATTTACGAAGAGGATTATTTTACCCGGTTTTGACGGAATGCCGCTTTATAATGTTGCCTCTTTCTTTTTCCGGGGGATTTACAAAGGGTATGTTACATCAAGGGCTTCAT